>CATKXN010000021.1 GCA_949840605.1 uncultured Alistipes sp. | reverse complement strand
TATCGAAGCAGGCATCGATAGGAAACATTATCCGTATAAACAATTCTTCACATATTCAAATAATGGAACCTGTAAACATTTCAATCTGCAACCAGAAAGGCGGCATCGGAAAATCCACATTCACGGTGCTAATCGCCAGCTATCTGCATTACACTTTGGGGCATGACGTTCTTGTCGTGGACTGCGACTATCCCCAATGGTCGATCCTCGCTTATGGCACCGGAGCGCACCTTCGCCCGTGAGATGCAAATCGAGTCCCTCGCCTATGAGATACTCACGCTTCTTAAAATCCGGTAACGATGGCCCGAAAATCCAAAATCGAGGTATATGAGGCATTGATGCGCAATATGATCGCCGGAGAGGTTCCCCTTTCCACAAATGTCATGCGCGAGATTCAGGAGCCGGAACAGCAGGCGGAGAACCGTGAGTGCACTAAAACACCGGAAGTTGTACTACAACCGGCGGCAGCGCCGGATTCACGTAGAAAACGAACGTCCGCAATGGTCGGTTGTCTCGGGAAGATTCATAAGCCCACGGCGAAGGCGCAGGGGCGGAAAAATACCGAAGCTCCGGCAAGGATGATTTTTCCGCCCCAGAGGCGAAGAGGGAGGCTCGGCCAACCGTCCAGGCTTTTCTTTTCCGACGGCAACCGTCAAAGGGATGGAGTACTGATCCTGAAAATCTGTGTATACATCGAAGACACGATTTGATATGTTTGGAAAAAAGGTAATTTATATATAATTTCACCAAATATTTAGTAGGAGAATATTCAAAAGACATATGGATAAGGAGACATTGGCCAATCACATATCCAGATTGGGAAAAAGAGATTTCGAAATTGCATGTAGGCTTATATTGCATGACATTTTTAACCTAATTGCTGTAAATGTAGATGGCACAAACGACGGGGGAACAGACTTTACTGTATTTGATTCCGAAGGGAATCGGACAAAAGCTGCCTATCAAATCACGACACAAAAAACGGACATTAAGAATAAAGCATATAAAGATGCAGCAAAATGTATATCTAAATTAAACGTTGATCGTTTT
This sequence comes from uncultured Alistipes sp., assembly GCA_949840605.1. Next base: position 28,584 of record CATKXN010000021.1, on the reverse strand, counting down.
TATTTTCTATCCACTTATTCTCTTTCGGAAACAGATGCCAGGATGATTGAGGCGGATATTCTGACTGAGCTAAAAATATCATCAACGGTTTTATCTCCAAATGTTATAGCCGATCTATTAATTAGCAACAGGTTGGAAAGTAAGCTACTTGATGCTACAGGTTTTCCCGACCTTCGAGCGTATAACTCAAGTTCTTTAGATTATCGGGAAATGGCTCTGCATAGTTACACCATATTATCGAATGATGCTAAAAATCTCAAGGCTCAGATATATGATGATTCTATGATCTTAGTTTTATCCGACTATCCAGAAGGTTTGAATGAAACAGAAGTAATCGATAAAGCAATTGATCTATTGTGCCTTTCGGAAACAAAAAAAGAATTATTACATAAACGAATAGGCGCTCTATTCGCACATCGCATAATTCAAAAGACCGACGAGAATAAAATAACGTTGACAAGTAACGCAATTCAAGATGTTAAGGCCAGAAAATCTTTATATGAAAGAGAATTAGAAGATTTATCAGCAGCTCAAACAGACTTATTCCATGAATATGGTGTAGATTGGACCAAAGAGGACTCCAAACAAGCATCCATATGGATTGCCAACGCTTATATAGCACAACAATTATCTATACTTAAACAAGCAAAAGCAAGTGTAGCATCTAACTCCTTGTTTGCTATAGGAACAAAAAGTGGGATTGATAGACTAAAAGAATTTCTCATTAAAGAAAAGAAAATACCAAATAATCAGATAGATGTAATAATTGAAAAAATGATAGGAATGGCTTCCAGTCATCCTTTAATTGTTAAAATTACGAGTGCGTCTGTATATATAGCCTTAGAAGGCTCCAATCCTCTTACAGCCTCAAAAGTCCTCGGTGCGAATCGATGGAGCGATATTCATTTGTTGGTGGAACCAACAATCGGAATTCCGTATTTATGTTCTCAGCTATATAAGGGGAAAGTAAATCGCTATTTTGACAATGCTATTTTAAGTATCAAACGAGCTAAAGAGTTAGGAATAATGTTACGCATCCCGTATTTTTATATTAAGGAATGTGCAGGTCATCTCCATATGGCGAGAAAATTTGATGGAATAGATTTAGATCCTAACGAAATGCAATATTCGAGCAATGCTTTTGTGGCTAATTATTATGCTTTAAAGGCAGAAGGTGTTCATATGCCTGACAGCTTTATGGAATATTTAGCAACGTTTAGCCCTGCAATCAAAATAGAACATAATGATTATGCCGATTGGATACGAGAAATAATGACAAGTATTCAGTCATTTTTTACCCGGTCGGGAATTGAATTCGCAGAAACGCCGACATACACCGCTGATGAACTAAAATTATATGAAACTGAATACAGCTACTATCTTCAAAATAATAATTTAACAAAACCACAGCATTTGATGCGCAATGATATATATGCATTAAAATATACCGAGGAAAAGGTTTCCAAATACGGAGAACATTGGATGATTCTTACATTTGATAATTCATTAATTCAGGTTGCTCAAAAATGTGAGCATGAAGCTTGGGTTAATAACCCATTCTCTTTTTTAGATATGTCTGAGATTACTAAAGACCTTTCGGACAAAAAATTTTATTCGTTAGTTCATGCAGTAGCATCTTATAGTCAACAGGCATTATCTATCGGAGCTCGAATTATAGATAGAGTGGTATTGTATGCATCGAAAGAGATGCAAGATTGGGAATTTAGGCGTGATATAAATAAATTTAAATCAGAGTTAATAACACGAGCTCAAAATGACAACATAAATTATATGGTAGAAGTGGATCAAAAAACGGATGATTTTTTGAAAACACATGGGATATCTATTACAGATGAACTGGGAAATGTGGACATATAAACGAAAAATCTCTGACATTTATTTTAGTTAAAGGTCCAATCTATTAAATAGATTTAGGATAACCGTCGAAGATCTTTGCTTTATCGTTGATATTTTCAGAAAGTCGTCGCGCTGTAGATGCCGTACCGGCGTATTTCGGCATATGCCTGTCCTTACCGGAGCAGAGGCTGCCGGGAGATTCCGGTGAAGTTTGCCAAAGCCAGCGGCACGAGCCACAGAAAATCGGTGCCCCGGCCACCCACGACCTCGCACGAGTGAAAATCTGCGGGCAGGGTTTCGGGATCGAGTCGATACATGGTGAAAAGGGCTGGGATGCCATTGATCTCGGCGTCGCGGAATTCTTTGATTTCTCTGAAAGATGAAAATGAAGCGTATGCCATAATGTCGTATTTTAGAATGGTTTATAGATTTTTCAATAAACGACTGGGGCTGTCTAACAAGTCCGAATTTTACGATTTCACCCCCGTCAGAACAAGCTCTGGCAGGGGTGATTTTCATTTTCGGGGACTTATTAGACAGCCCCAGCGTCAAAGCCGAAGGGCATGCCACTCGCCGTGCGAATAAACGCAACCCTCCAGATAGAGTGTGTACAAATCCGTGGACACGATCCGTAGAAACAATGTCGCGTCGTTGGGAATCGTTCGGGTCAGATGACGAAATGCAGCCTGCGGGAAAGGCTTGCGTACGATAAACCGGCCGCGAACCTCGTCTTTCGATAGGATATATTCGTACAAACGGTAATTGAGCGCCAGCCAGCGAAGGATTTTTAGTCGGGTCTCTACATTGTCCGTCCGCAGCGTAAAACGGTTGAAGCAGGCCGGCTACCGGCATAAGTATTCCGGTCGTGGATTGGAGGGGGGCGTCTGAGCCGCAGAAAGCCGCCTATTCCGACGGTAGCGACCAGCAAAACGCCGGGAATGAAAATACGCAAGGCTCGCCCTCGGGCGATTTACATGGCCTTGCGTATTTTCATCTCCGGCGATAAATTCCCTACCGGCGGAAATAGAAGATATATACAAACAATATCAGGATACAGCCGGGTTACTGCGCAACTTTGAAGACGTTTTTGAGTTTCTCGCTCAATGCCGTCATATCCTGGCCGATCTTGTCGTTGGTGATACGGGCATAGATTTGAGTCGTAGTGATCCGTTTATGTCCCAGCATTTTGCTGACTGTTTCAAGCGGTACACCCTGCGTAAGCGTAACCGTCGTAGCGAAGGTGTGGCGCGCTTCATGGATCGTCGGGTGAAATGACAGTCCGGCGAGTCGGGCTGCATGCCGCAACGACATATTCAACGTTTTATAAGTGCCTTTAAGTGGAAAGACCTTCTCGCCGATGCGGTATGTATCCTTATAACGGTTGTAGAGCATTTCAGCGACGGGAAGAAGTTTGACCCGGAACTGCGTACCCGTCTTTTGCCGTTTGTCGATGATCCAACGATCTCCGTTGTCGTCCGTATGAATATCTATATGGGTCAGTTTCGAAACGTCCGCATAGCTCAAACCTGTAAAAGCGCAGAAGACGAAGACATCACGATTGATGCGCGTGCGGTAATTGGGTAAATGCACGTCCATCACGGCTTGTAGTTCCGAAGCCGAGAGGTAACGTCGTTCGCCGTATTCCGGCTTGACGTAGAATCCGGCGAAAGGATCAACGGGAATCCAGCCGTTCTTATACGCCGTATAGGTCATCAACTTCAGTTTCTTGACCGGAGTGACAATGCTGCCTGGAAGCATATTCCGAACACAGGAAAGATAGGCAACGTATTTTTCGATAAAATTTCGATTCAGTTCCTTGAAAAGCATATCCTCTGCCTTATATTCGTATTTCAGAAAAGAGGCGAGGTAACGGCGGGCTTTGCTGTAATTGTTGAATGTCGAAATACTGCGATCCTTACCTACGCGCGTTTGAAATTTTGCAAGGTATTCATCGAAAGTCTGTAACAGCAGGCGGCAGTCGTCACCCATACCGAGGAAAGCATTGCGGACCTTTTCTGCCGTAACGTACGAATCCCGGTCGCAGAGACGCTGATATTGTTTGCCGATATTTGTCTTGATGTTCTCCAGTTTCTCGTTGATGCGTTGGGCTTCGAGGCTTTTGCCGGAGGCTTTATTTGCCTTGGCATCCCAGAGGGCGGAACGAACGGTGAGTTTGCAGCTGAACTGCGACATCGTGCCATTGATCGTAATACGGCCCATAACGGGAACCTGACCCGATTTCTCGTACTGCCTTTTTACATAGAAAAGGACTTTGAATGTGCTGCGTTGCATAATAACTTGAACTTGTTGGATGGGTTAAACGTTAAGTCAAGCTATTTGTTATGCGGAAATTCGATGCAACAAACTGAATAAAAACACCTTAATGCAAAATAAAGCATTTCTGGCAGGTAACGGATAAGTAACGAAACTCACCGTTAAACCTGCCCGATTTTGCTTTTGAGCGTTTCGGAACCTATGAAAGCTAATGCATTAAATAACTGTAAACAAAATATTTACGCTTTTATGCACTATGTTGCTCCTAAAAATCCCGCTTCCGAACGAAGAAACGGCTTTTTCGTGCGTTGTTTTCTGGATCAGAAGTTCGAGATGTTGCCGTATTTGAATCCGGCCCAGCGGATCTTGCCGTCGACCCGGTATTTCTCGATGACGCGCTCCTCCTCGAAAGTGAGGAAATTCACACCCGAACCTACGTTCCGGTTCGAGGTGGTATACATCATCACCGTACCGTCGGCCAGCGCGAAGAGCATATAGCAGTTGTTGCTCTTCATCGTGCCTTCGACTATGGCTGCGACATCCTGGTCGAAGGTGTGGAACTCCGTGGGGGCGTCCTTTGACGCGCGCTCCTTGACCAGCACCTTGCGGGGATCGGATGCCGCGGTATAGAACATATAACCCGACTTGTAGTAGCTGCCGCCGTCGATGCGGATCACGCAGACCTTGCTGTCGGGCCCGAACTCGGGCAGTTTGCGGTAAACCTCCTCGTAAACCTCCGACACCTCCACGGTCGAGGTTCTCGTCGCGTAGGAGATCTTCACCTCGCGGGTGTAGTAGCTGCCGTCGGACTTTTTGCGGAACAGCATCATGACGCCCGATTGCTGGGGGTAGGCCATGACGTTGGCGTCCTTGATAAACCAGCCGTCGACGAATTCGTAGTCGGTGATGCCGCTCATCCCGCTTCCGTCGGGGAATTCCGTGATATTTCCCGCCCGTTCGCCGGAATCCGCCTCGGAGGTGCTGTAGTCGAGATTGACCAGCAGGAAACGGCCTCCGTCGGCAGCCTGGTCGTAGATCAGTCCGTAGCCTTCGGCATAGCGCGCCGTGATGAATTTCACTCCGTTGATCTGCTGGCCGTCGTAACGTACCGGCAGGTCGAGGAAATGCCCCGTGTAGTAGATGCGCGAGCCCTTGCGCGGGAAGACGCGCCCGTCATCGGCCATCACATAGCTGACGAAACCGCCGTGCATGAAGTCCTTCACCCGGAAATCCGCGGGGAACGTCTCGTTCATGAACTCCTGTTTGAGCGTCATCTCGTGCAGCAGGGTTTCGCCGCTGAACGAGGCGCAGTTCTCCGGATCGTCGTCGAGAAACATCTCATTGCCGACGACGGATGCCTTTTCGCACGACCAGTACTCCTGCAAGCGCGGATTGCTGCCCGTGAAAGGAATCTGGATGCCGGCGCCGTTCTCGTAGTAATCGAACGTGTAGAGCGCCGCCACGGTATAGCCGATGAAGTCGTAGCGCAAGGCCCCGTCTTTTTCGACCAGCAGGCTGTAACCCGTCACGTAGGGTTGGTCGAGCACGACGCTGAAGGAGAATATCGTGGAATTTCCCGCGGAATTGCGGCGGACTTCGAAATAGCCGTAGACGCGGTTGGCTTCCATGTCGCACTCCCAGTCGAGGTCCTTCGTCGCGGCCACCTCTTTGCCGTCGATGACCCAGCGGTAGGAGAGATCGTTCATCTCCTTGTAAACCACGTTGGGCGTGATTTGCAGGCGGTCGGCGAGTTTGATCGCATAGGCGTGGTTCGGTACGAACAGCGCCGGATCGTTCTCCGGGTTGTCGATCGCCGGCAGGTCGAGCGAGGTGTAGTCGGTGTTCGTGTCGTCGCTGTAACACCCGGTCGCCAGCGCCGCCACGACCGCCAGAAGCAGAAATTTGTATCGTTTCATAGTCTGTCTCTTTTAATGGTTATCCCTGGATCGCCACCTTCATCTGTGTGCCGTCGTCCTCTGTCTGGGGATGCTCGGCGAGCCAGTATTTGAACTTGAGCGCATAGAACTGCTTTTCGCTGTCGCTCAGTTCGCCGTAGTCGCCCGTAAAGATGTTCTGCGAGAAGAGTTCGAACTTTTTGTCGCTGTAGGTTCCCAGGTAGAACTCCACGACCGACTGGTCCCACCATGCGGGATGTGCGATCTGCGCCGTGACGCGGAGCTCGGCATCCAGGAATCCGGTCTGCGTCGCAAGGAAGTTCCCGTTCGATACGAGGCTGAATTTCAGGCTGTAGGTGGCGGTCTCCATCCGTGCGGTCTTGTGGACCGTGACGAAAATCGTGTCGAGGAAGCTCTCCTTGCGGAAAACCAGTTCCGGGAGTTCGTACTCCTCGTTCGCTTTCAGCGTCGTCTCCTCGCTGCCGGGATGGACCTTCACGGCGTAGGCGAGGTCCTCGCTCAGCGGGCGGCCGGCGAATTTGATCGGCACGGCGATCCGTACGGTCTTCTTGGTCGTGGAGATGAACGAGAAGTTGAAGACCGGATTGTTGCTTTCCGGATACGACATGTAGATGTAACGCTGGTCGGTCGGAGCGAGAATCTCCGATTTGTCGCAGGAGGCCGCAAACAGGGCGGCTGCGGCTGCAAATAGGGCTGTCGTCTTTTTCATCGTGTCTGCTTTCATGTGTTTCGTCGGTTAGATTGCGCTTTCGCTGTCGGGAACCGGCAGGGTGAGCTGGCCCTTGTGGTCGAAATTGCCTTCGGAGAAGGCGATCGGACGGTTGGTGCGCTTGAAGAAGAAGATGAGCTGTCCCTCGCCGATGAACTCCTTGCGGTATTCGTAGGTCAGGGCCTCCCGGAACGCCTCTTCGCTCGTCGAGCCCGAAAGCGCGGGCGACGAATAGCCGCGGGCCTTGCGCACGGTCATCAGGTCGGCGGCGGCCGTCTTCATGTCGGTCTGGTAGAGACATTCGGCGGCGATGTAGTAAGCCTCGCTGATGCGGATGTTCGGAATGATCTTGTCTTTCTCCTCGGAAACGCTGACGGTGTATTTCGTCAGGAACCCGGTCGTCGTGTTGCGGAAATTCTTCCGCTGGTCGTTCGTCGGGGTGGTGAACAGGGGCTTGTCGTCGATGACCAGCCGGCGGGCGTTGGTGTTGTTGGCGTAAGGCTCGAAGGTTTCCGCCAGTTTGTCGTTGTAGAATCCGAAGAGCAGGTCGTCGAACAACTTGGGCACGCCCGAGACCGATCCCGAGGTGGAAAACTTCAGCGTCTTGTCCGTCACCAGGTCGATGATCTCCTGTGCGTAGGTCAGCGCGTCGCCGGTCTTCTGCGCCCAGAGGCAGACGCGGGCCAGCAGCACCGTCACGGCGTAGTAGTTCAGCCGCGTTCCGCGGTTGTTGTAGAACTTGCCCTGCGGGGGATTGCTCGAACCGAAAAACCGATAGGCCGTCGACGCGGCGTAGGAGGGATTGACCTCGACGTCGAACGTCTTGAGCAGGTCGCGGGCCTTCACCAGGTCGGCGATGGTCTTTTCCAGGAATTCCCGGCTCGGGATCGGCGGGTTGACCGTCGACGGGTAGGTCTCGACATAGGGAATGTAGCGCCCCGCGTCGTCGACCTCCAGCGATGCCCCGAACAGGCGCATCAGGTCGAAGTGCATCATGGCGCGTACGGCGTAGGCCTCGCCGAGGACCGTGTTGCGGTCGGTGTCTGCGTTGGTGAAGAAATCGGCGTCGGTCTTCTCGGCATGCGCGATCAGGTCGTTGGCCTGGGCGATGACCTTGTAGCCGGAACTCCAGATTGCCGATGCGAGCGAGGCGGCCTCCTTGGCGTCGTATTCCAGGTTGTACATCTGGGGATAGGACTTGTAGTCGCTGGCGGGGTCGACGGAGTAGCAGCGCGCCCAGACGTCGGTCATGCCCCACGAAAGCTCCTTGCCGTAGAGCGAGAACTCCGACATCTGGCGGTAGAGGCCGTTGACGGCTTTGTAGTAGCCGGCGGTGTTCTTGTAGAGGTCGGTGTCGGTGATTTCGTACTGGGGCTCTATTTTCAGCCACTCTTCGCAGGCTGTGGCCGTCGCTGCGGCCAGGACGATGGCTGCGAGATATATCTTTTTCGTTTTCATAGGTCGCGCGTTTTTAGAAGGAGGCGTTGACGGAAAGGGTGAACGTACGTGCGTAGGGCGACGAGAGGCCGCGCTCGATCTGGATCGAGCTGGCGGTGAACAGGTCGCGGCAGTTGAACTGCAGTTTGAGCCGGTAGAGGCCCAGCTTGCGGATCATGTCGCGCTTGAATTCGTAACCCACCGAGAGGCTCGACATGTTGAGGTAGCTGTAATCCTGAACCAGGCGCGAGGTGGGGCGCGTCACCGTGTTGTAGTCCTTGATGTCGCGGAAGCGGGCGATGATGTTCCGGCCCTCGATCCAGCGGTCGCTCAGCACGCGGCGGTCGCAGTTGCTGTTGAGGATGTCAGCCATCTCGATGGTCGTGCGCAGCGTCTGGTTGTAGCGCTGCCCGCCCCATTCGTACATGAAGTAGGCGTCGAGCGAGAAACCTTTCCAGTAGGCGCTCACGCCGAACGAACCGCTCATCGCGGGCTCGGTGTCGCCCACCAGCACGTTCTCTGCGGGGTCCCACTTGAAGGTCGTCGAACCGTCGCGGCGCTGGAAGAGTTCCTTGCCCGTCGCGGGGTCGATGCCCAGCGAACGCATGGCGTAGATGCCCGTCAGCGAACCGCCCTCGATATAGCGCAGCAACGGCGTGGCCTGGATGTCGTTGCCGCCGAGACCGGCGTTGAAATGTTCGTTCACGCGGTCGTTGTAGTCCCTCAGCGAGTTGCTGATCTTCTTGAGCCTGCCCTTGTTCGAGGCGCCGTTGAACAGCAGCGTGACGATCGTGTTTTCGGTATTGACGACGCGGCTCTGGAGTTTGATTTCGTGTCCGCGGTTCTCCATGCGGCCGATATTCTCCTTGTAGGCGGTGAAACCCGAGGAGGTCGGGATGGTCATGTCGCCCAGCGTATCGTGCGTGTCGTTGACGTAGTAGGTGTATCTGGCGTAGAACAGCCCGTTGAGAATCTCCAGTTCGAAACCCATGTCGGTCTGTATCGTGCGCTCCCATTTCAGGTTGGGGTTGCCCAGGTATCTGATCTGCACGGCGTCGCCCGTCGGGTACTGCCAGTCGGTGATCATCTCGTACTTGTTCTGCGCGGCGTAGGAGGGGAACGAGACCTTGCCCGTCATGCCGTAGGTGCCGCGCAGCTTCAGCTGCGTGAGCCACGGCGTGTTCTTTTTGAAGAAGTTCAGGTTGTGGAGGTTGACGCCCAGTCCCGTGGAGAAGAACGGGGCGAAACGCTTGTTCGAACCGAACTGCGAACTGCCGTCGATACGTCCCGAGAGGTCGGCGAAGATCAGGTCGTTGTACGAATAGTTGAGCACGGCGAGAGCGCCGAACAGGCGGTTCTTGCTTTCGAGGAAGCTCTTCGTGTCGACGTCCTTGGCGTAACCCGGGGCCGAGAAACCGCCTTCGGGGAAACCGCTGTAGGTGTATCCTTCGTAGTTGGTTTTGGTCTCGCGGATGTTCAGGCCGGCGACGAGGTTGATGTTGTGTCTGCCGATCTGGTCGTTGTAGTAGCCTTTCAGGTTGAAGTCGTAGTTCGACTCCTTCTGCCGGGAGGTCGTCAGCTGGCCCTTTTTTTCGGTGTTCTGGAAGCGTGCTGCGGCGGGATCGGTGAACTTGTCCGCATCGCTGACGATATATCCCAGGGTGATGTCGGCCTTGAAATTGATCTTCTTGTTGAGGTAGTAGCGCACGTCGAATTTGTCGTAGAACTCGTGGCGCTTGCCCTTGTCGAAACTCCCCAGCGTGGCGTCGTACATCGGGTTGCGGTAGGGCGATCCGCTGTGCCAGGTCGCCATGTTCATGCCGATGTTGCCGTTCTCGTCGAGGTAGGTGTCGTAGGGGTTCATCCGCACGTACTCCGAGAAACTGCCGTAGGGAGACTCCTGCGAATTGACCAGCGTGCTGGTCATCTGGTTGCGGAAGGTGAGCCCCTTGTACTGGTACTGCAGGTTGAGCGACGCATCCATTTTCTTGCGGTTCAGCCCCTTCATCACACCCTCCTGGTCGTCGTACATCAGGTCGAGCCCGTAGCGGAAGGCGTCGGAGGCTCCGCCGACGGAGACCGAATGCTTGTGGCTGAACGACGTGCGCAGCGGCAGTGCGAGCCAGTCGGTTTCGATGCCGCGCTCGATGTTCTGCAGCTTGCCGTTGTACTCCTTGAGCTTCGTGGCCATCTGTCCCGGATCGTCCGTGTCGTAGAATCCGGCCAGACGCTCGGCTTCGAGTTTCTCGCGGGCGTTCATCAGGTTGTAGCTCGACAGGTCGGGGGCGTTGATCGAGAAGTTGCCGCTGTAGCTGACGCTCAGGCGTCCGGCGGGCAGGGGTTTGGTCGTGATGACGACCACGCCGTTGGCCGCGCGCGATCCGTACATGGCCGTTGCGGCGGCGTCCTTCAGGATGGTGTAGGTCTCGATGCGCTCGATGTCGAGGTCGTAGATCTTCTCCATCGACACCTCGTAGCCGTCGAGCATGAAGATCGGCCGGTTGGGGTCGTTCTTCAGCGCGTGTTCCGAGGTGAGGCTCGCGTCGAGCGCGGGGGTGCCGATGCCCGAGCGTCCGCGGACGTACATCTGCGGCAGGGCGTTGGGGTTCGAACCCATGTCGAGGTTCTCGGTGATGCGGAACGAGGGTTCGAAAATCTGGATGGCGCTCAGGGCGTTGCCCTGGGGCGCCACGGTTTTGAGCTGCTCGCCGGTGATCGTGGTCGACGATCCGGAGAACGATTTCTGGGCGATGTTCAGAATGCCCGTCACTACGACGTTGCCGATTTCGCTCACCGCAGGGTCCATGTGGACGTTGATCCGGTCCAGCTCTCTGAGCGTCTGCCGGCCGTTGCTGTAAACCGTGATCTCCTGGTTCTTCATGCCCAGGAACGAGAACGAAAGGGTCATGTTGTCCGCGCGGCGTGCCTTGAGGACGAATTTGCCGTCGGGACCCGTCACGGCGCCGCGGCTCGCCTGCTTGAGCACGACGCTCACGCCGGCCAGCGGCAGTCCGTTCTCGTCGTAAACCACGCCGGAGAACTGCACGGCCTCCTCGGTATTCTTTTTGATCTCGTCGGAGGGCCGGATGACGACCAGGTTGCCGCGGATCTGGTAGCTGAGTTTGCTGTTGCGCAGGCAGTATTTCACCACGTCGACGACGGTGGTGCTGCTCATCTGCATCGAAACGCGCGCCAGCGACTCGATCTGCGAATTGTTGTAGACGAAGTCATACTGCGTGTGGTTGTCCAGCCAGGTGAAGACCTGCTGTACGGTGGCGTTGCGGAAATCGACCGCGAACGTCTGCTGCGCCTGCTGCGCACGGACGGCGCCCAATCCGGCGGTCCAGACCGCCAGCAGTACGGCCAGCCGCCGTATCACTCTGCCGGAGAAAACTGCTTCGGGTAAAAAATTCTTCATACGCTGTCGGGTTATGTAAACGGAATAGTTGAAAATCCCCGTCTCCGGACTTCGAAGACGGGGTTTCTTCAAAGACTTAGTCGATGAGCCGGTCGATCGACTCGTAGATGAAACGGTAGTGTTCGCGGGTGCGCCGGTCGCTGTCGCCGATATGGGGTTTGACGAGCCGGTGCAGTTCCTTGAGGATGCCGTAGTAGAGCTGGCGCGTCGACTGGGTGTTCATCACGGGCCAGTATTTCAGCGCTCCGTACTGGGCGCCCACCTCGTCGCGGCCGAAGTCCACGTCGTTCGTCGAGTAGAGCAGCGGCATCTCCTCGAGGGCCTTCACGCACGCTTCGGGATCGCTGAAGTCGAAGACGCGCGGATCGTCGGCGATCTGCGCCGTGAGCGCCGAAGCCGAACGGTTCCGGTACTTCGCGTTGCGGTCCACCATGCGCGACGAGAGCATCATCGTCTTGGCGAAGTTCATCTGGTAGTAGAAATCCTCGTCGGCGAGCCGCTGTCCCCTGCGGGTCTTCTCGAAGAGTTTGTCGAACATGTAGCGGATGTAGCGCGCATGGTCGAAATGGTCCTTGCCCTGTCCGTCGTAGACGAACAGCCGGGTCGCCGTGGCCGACATCAGCAGGTTGAGGTAGTCCTTGTGCTCCTCGATGCGTTCGCGCTGGATGCCCATCAGGCGCACCAGTTCGGGGCGGCTCACCCAGTCGGGCATGTAGCGGTTGGCGTAGAGGATGTCGAGGGCCTCCTTCTGTTCCGCATAGGGCGTGAACTCGTAGTTGGGTACGGGGTCGTTGGCCTTGCGCTCGTAGGTCTTCACGCCGTAGGCCGTGATGGCCACCTGGGTCAGAATCTGCTTGTAACGGCGGTAGAGGTAGTTGTAGAGCCCTCCGCGGTAGAGGTACTCGGGGTCGTCCTTGTCGGAAATCCACTTGTCGAAGTTCTCCATGCAGTACTTCAGGTTGCCCAGGGCATACTTGAAGTTCTTGATGTCGTCGTCGCCCACGTCGTTGGCGCCGCAGTCGGGGCAGTCCTTGGCGTTCTCGTAGCGGTAGACGGGGTTGCCGACCGTGGCGTCGACCCACTTTTCGATCACCTTGAGCTCCTCCTCGGAGGTTTTGGCCCCGGGACCGGGTTTGTAGAGGCATTTCACGACGTGGTAGTCGTATTCGCCCACGCCCGTCGGGGTGATGCGGAAGCCCGTCTCCACGGCATCGATCGGCGCGATGAAGTTGTACTTGGCGATGTCGAGCATCGAGGGCGTCGTGCCGTACTTGCGGGTGAAGGCGGCGTTGTGGCGCAGCGAATCCGAGGGGAACGCCGCCGACGAGGTCAGGTTGTACGACATGCCGAAGCAGTCGACGCCGGTGAGCCACGTGAAGTGGTTCTTGATGTGCTCGAAGAGCGTGCTGTCGGGTATGTAACGCTGGCGCACCGACGGATCGGCGTGCGCCGTGAAGACGAAGATCTCGAACGGCATCTCCCAGACCATGTTGTGGCAGACCATGACCGTCGTGCGGAGAATCTCGCCGCTGCGGGGGTCGACGTAGGTGCGCACGCGGGTGTCGCCCGTGAGCGAAGGCACGTAGTTGATGCAGTTGTAGCGGAAGTTCTGGGGGCTGAACTGCGGGTCCTCCGACGGACGGGGGAACGGCCTGACGCGGATGGCGTTCCTGAAGCCGATCGCCTCGAAGCACTTGTTCCACTCGAGGATGCCCTTGGTGATGGCGGCGCTCATCTGCGCCGTGAAGGTGGTGTCGATGTAGAAGACCACGGGGGCCTCGGGCTCCACCGCTTCGCCGCGCTCGTAGGCCGCCCGGTCCGACGGTTCCATGCGCCAGCGGGTGGCGAAATAGACGGGGTTCATCAGCTTGTAGCCCGAGCGGTAGTTGTATTTGCCCAGCACGTTCAGCGGCAGCCGGAAGTCGGCCAGACGCGGACGCATCGGCGTCTCGGGCAGCAGGGCCAGCGAGCGCACCAGTTTGGCGGTGGTCACCTTGTTGTAGTTCGGGCCGATCTTGCTGTCGTAGGTGATGTAGCTGGTGACGGTGACGTTGTCGTCGAAGGCGGCCACGTCGGTCAGCATCGAACGGTCCTTCTTCTGGTTGAACGCGATGCCGCGCAGCACGAGTTTCGTCTCCGAACGGGGGTCGATGGCCGTCAGCAGGCTCTCGTTGCCGATGAACAGGTCGGTCATGTCGAACACGACGGCCGTGGAATCGGCATTGAAAGCCTTGATCTTGTACGATCCGAGGATGGCCGGCAGGTTGCTCTGGGCCAGCGCGCGGCGGATCTCCTCGCCGTTGTCGGCCACGACCGACTGGCTGCGGTCGCGGCGCAGCAGGACCGTGCGGTTGATCGTGTCGAACTTGACCTGCAGCGGGCGCAATGGCGAGAGGCCGACGTAACTGTCGGTGTGGTCGGTGATCCCGGCCACCGACGACATGAGCATCATGTCGCGGTTGAGCATGTTCAGGGGCAGTTCGACCAGCAGCTTGTCGTCGACGAGGTGCAGGGTCATGATGCCGCCCTTCGAGGTTTTCACCTGCTTGTCTTTGAAGAGCTTGTCGTAGTCGCTTATCTTCTTGGCGGGAGCTGCGGCCGTCGTCGTCCGGGCTTTTTTCTTCGATTTCCCGCCTTTGGCGAAGGATGCCGTCGAAACGCCCGCCAGGAGCAGCAGCGAAAGCAGACAGATCAGATATCGTTTCATAATGTGAATCGCTGTTTGGTGTTGGTTACTGTAAAGCGCCTTCGATGCGGTGGAGCAGCAGTTCGTAGTGGTTGCGCGTCTCCCGGTCGCCGGTGTGGCGCTTCTGGCGCAGCAGGTCGCGGACCTTGATCAGGCGGCCGTAGTACATGGCGTCGCGCGGCGAGAGCGATTCGGTCAGCGAGCGGAAGTAGCCGAAGCCGCCGATCTCCTCGGGTGTGTTCGAGACGCCGAACAGGTCGGCTTCCAGCTGGCGCTCCATGCGCGACATCATGTCGCCGTCGCCCAGCGCCTCGGCGTAGACGCTGCCGGTCGAGATGTTCCGGCCGTTCGCGTCGAGCTGCGGAACGAAGCCGATGCCGCGCCCGTCGTCGGCGATGCCCTTCTCGGTACCTTTCTGGGGTGCCAGACGGGTGATCATCAGCAGCATGTCGACGTAGGAGTTCTGGTTGCTGCGGTCGCGCGGCGTGAGGCTCCTGCCCTGGTAGGTGTGCAGGAAGATGCCTTTCAGTGCGTCGTCGCCGTGCTCGAGCTGCGTGTAGGCATTCGGGGCGGGGTCGATCATGCGGCCGAAGCTGCCCTTGTCGGCCTCGATGCAGGCCACGAGGATGCGCTGTACGCGCACCGAGAGGTTGCCCTGCAGGGGCAGTTCCTTGAGCAGCACGGGATCGTCGAGCCAGTCGAGGTCGTGGAGCTGGTCGATCAGGAACCGCTGTGCGCGGCGCTGGTAGTCGCCGTCGACGAACGAGTAGGAGGGACGCGGGTCGCCGGCCTTGCGCTCGTTCATGATCATGCCGCCCTTGACGTTGTAGACGTGGTTGATATAGGTCAGATACTGGTTGAGCAGGTATTTGTACATCTCCTCGCGGGCCGTGAGGTCGTTGTCGTCCTCGCCATACCACTCGTTCAGGTGCTTCATGATGTACTTGAGGTTTCGGATGCCGTACTCCGAAGCGCGCACATGGTCGTCACCGAGGTCCTCCGACAGCGACGTGGGGTCGAGGGTGTTGTATATCTGCTGCTTGCCGTAGCGGTAGATCGGGTCGCCGGCGTGCGAACGGACGAGGTTGTCGAGCCACGTCTGCTCCTCTTCGGGGGTCTTGGCGTCGGGCAGGTAGGTGTAGAGCCATTTCACGGCGTATTCGTCGTAGAGGCCCATGCGGGGAGGCATCATGCTGACGCCGCGCTCGTAGTCGCCGGGCTGTGCCACGTGGTTGAAACGGGCGTAGTCCATGATCGAGTAGGTCGTGCCGTATTTCTGCGTGAACGAGGGCGAGCGGAGCGAGTCGACGGGAATGGCCGACGACGAACACATGTTGTGCATGAAGCCCAGGCAGTGTCCCACCTCGTGCGAGAGTACGTAGCGCAGGGCGCTGCCCATGATCGAGTCGGGAATGTTCATCGTGCGGACGTTGGGGTCGGCGGCTGCGGTCTGCAGGAAGCGCCAGCGGTTCAGAAGTTTGACGATGTCGTGATACACCATCACCGACGCCGTAATGATCTCGCCCGTGCGGGGGTCGTCCCACGAGGGGCCCATGGCGTTCTGGAAAGCCAGCGGGGCGTAGCGGATGCAGGAGTATTTCAGATTGTCGGGATCGAATTCGGGGTCCTCCTCCGGGGTGGGGTAGTCGCGGACCTGGACGACGTTCTTGAAGCCGATCTTCTCGAAGGCGTCGTTCCACTGCTCGATGCCCTCGCGGGCGTAGGGTTTCCAGGCCTCGGGGAGGTTCGTGTCGAGGTAGAAGACGATGGGTTTCACCGGCTCGACCACTTCGCCGCGCCGGTAGGCCTCGACGTCCCTGGGCTCCACGCGCCAGTGGCGGGCGTAGTAGACGGGCAGCGTGCCGCGGTTCATGTTCGGCGAGAAGCGCGCCTTGCCCGTCACGAAGACGCTCATGCGCGGGTCGGCGATGCGCGGACGCATCTCCTTTTCGGGGAGCAGCAGCAGCGTGCGGGTGACGAGCGCCGTGAAGGCCCGCTTGTCCTCGATCTTGCCGATCAGTTTGCCGTTCGAATAGGTGACGGTGGTGGTATAGCTCAGGTAGCTCTTGACGGTCACGTTGTCGTCGAAGGCCTTGATGTCGCCCAGGTGGCTGTTCGACTTCTGGAACGATGTGGTGCGCGAGAAGGGCTTGTAGCCGAAGGTGCTGTACGGGTCGAACGGCGTCAGGTCGTCGTTGTCCTCCAGGAAGAGGTTCGTCACGTCGATCACCACGGCCGTCGAGTCCGGGTTGTAGGCCTCGATCTTGAAGGCGCGGTAGATGCCCGGGATCGAGGAGCGTCGCACCGCTTCGTCGATACCCCGGTCCTTGCCGTCGCCGCTGTAGATGTCGTTGACCAGACAGAGCTGCACGCTCTTGTGGCCCTCCCTGGCGAAAGTCACGTGCAGGGGGTCCTTGGCCTTGTAGCCGACCACGCCGTGGTCGTTGTTGCTGGTCTCCGAAACGGTCGATCCGAGCAGCATCTCGCGGCCGAAGATCGACATCGGGAGTTCGAAATAGAGCTTCTCGCCGTCGACCTTGTGGATGGTCACGAGGCCCTTGACGGTCTGACGTTTTTTGCCCTTGAAGAGCTTGTCGTAGTCGGAGGTCTTTTTGACGGATGCGGTGTCCGTCTGTTCGGTCTTCGCTTTTTTCTTGTTCTTACCCTTGCTTTTCGAGGGCTTGGCAGCCAGCAGGAGCGCCGGGATGAGCAGCGCGCACGCGAGGAATAGGCCTTTTCGTATCATACGGTTTGGATTAAGTTGTTTATTGTTTCCTGTTCACGATCAGTGTTTTTTCGTCGGGCATCACCAGTTCCAGGTCGGTGATCGCCTCCAGCAGGTCGATCACCTGCGCCAGCGAGAAATCGCGCGGGATCTTTCCTGTCAGCGCGTACTGCGACGGGTCGACGTTGATCCGCATCTCCACCCGGTACCAGCGCCGGACGTCGGCCAGGACCTCTTCCAGGTCGGCGTTGTAGAAAGCGATCTTGTCTTCGGTCCATGCGGTGTATGCCGTGGGATCGACCTCGCGCACGTCGAGCGCCTCGGCCGCGCCGCGCGTCCGGGCCTGCATGCCCGGGGCGAGGGTCACCGTGCCGCTCCGGTTGCCGACCTCGACGCACCCTTCCAGCAGGGTGGTGCTGGCCAGGCCCTCGTCGCTGAAGTCGCGCACGTTGAATTTCGTGCCGCGGACGGTCATCGTGGCCTTGCCGGCCTCGACGACGAACGGGTGTTCGGGGTCGTGCGTGACGTCGAACAATCCTTCGCCCGAAAGTTCCACGCGGCGTTCCCCTGCGGCGAATTTCACCGGGTAACGGAGCGTCGAACGGGCGTTGAGCCATACCCGGGTGCCGTCCTCGAGGGTCACGAGGCATTTGCTTCCTTCGGGGACCGACAGTTCGTTGTAAGGCACCGCCTCCCCGGTCTCCCCGGACGCCTCGGGGGCCGCCTGGTACTTCACGCCGTCGGTGCCGTAGCTGACGTGTCCGACGCCTTCGATCTGCTGCTCGGTCTGCTCGTCGAGCTGCAGTTTGCGCCCGTCGGCGAGCGTGAGCGTCACTTTGTCGGGAGCGGGGTAGATGGCGTCGGCCAGCTGCAGCGTGCGTTCGCGCTCGTCGGGCCGGGAGTTCGGGGCGAAGAATGCGATTCCGGTAGCCAGGGCGACGGCCGCGGCGACGCCCGTTGCGGCGACGGCCCATCGGCGCAGCGTGCCGGCGGGTCTGCCGAGCCCTGCGGCGGCGCGGAACCGTCCGAAAGCCCTGCGGGCGTCGAACCCGTCGTATCCGGCCATGCGGCCGGCGATGTACCTGTCGGTCATGAGCCGTTCGCGGAGCGCCTCGAAATGCGGGTCGCGGGTCAGTTCTTCGAACTCGGCCGCCTCGCGGTCGCTGAGCGTGCCGCGGAGATATCCGATGAAAAGTTCGGTCAGGTGTTCCAATCGCTCTGTATTCTCGATCATTTGTATGCGGTTCTGGTTGCAGTAGTTTGATCTATGAATGCGCGAAGCGGAAAAAAGTATGACAGATTTTTCGAAAATTATTGGTTTGACTGGTTTTTTTGCGACCTTTGCAGTGTCAACACAATATATGTCATGAACCATTCGCCGAATATCAAACAGGTCGAAACCGTACTCAAATATATCAAGGAACAACTCTATTCGGGGAGCCTGCAGCCGGGCGAGCGCCTGCCCGCCGAACGCCGGCTGGCCGAAATGCTGGGGGTGGGGCGCGCCCACGTGCGTGCGGCGTTCCAGAAACTGGAGTTTTACGGCATCGTCCAGACCTTTCCCCAGAGCGGTACGGTCGTGGCGCAGGAGAAGATGCAGGTGCTGGAGCGTCTGATTACCGACGCGCTGCAGATCGAGCAGTACGACTTCGCGTCGCTGGTCTACGTGCGCGTGCTGCTCGAACTCGAAGCCGTGAAGCTTTGCGCACGCAACCGCACGGCGGAGGACCTGGAGCATATCGAACAGGCCCTGCTCGAATGCGAAGCGAAATTCTATACCGACGAACGCGTGTCGAAGGATTTCGCCTATCACCAGGCGCTGGCCCGCGGGGCCCACAATCCGGTGATCGCCTCGATGCTGCTGGTCATCACCCCCGACGTGCTGCGCTACTACCAGCGTTACCGCGTCTGCACGGTTCCGCAGGAGGAGGTCTGTTTCGAGCACCGCGAACTGCTGCGCTGCGTCCGCGAACAGGACGAGGAGGGGGCCGTCGCCATGCTTCGACGCCACCTGAATTCGCTCAGCGAGTTCGCCGCCACGTACAACGACGAGAACCATTTTCTGGAATAGGCCTCCGGGCCGGAAATGACGAACGGCCACCCCTTTCGGGGCGGCCGTTCGCTGTGTTGCGTCACTTATGCACGCGGATTCGCTATCCGCAGAGCCATTTGCGCAGTATTTCGGGGGGCTCGACATCCCGGCAGCTGATCGAGGCGAGCCGTTCGCGGCCTTGGGGTGTCAGCGAGTAGTACATCTGCCGGCGGTCGTGGCAACAGAGTTCGCGCAGAACCAGCCCTTTCGACTCCGCTGAGCGAAGCACTTTCGAGGTGTTCGACGGGGTGAGTCCCAGCAATTCGCCCAGCCGGCCCGGACAAAGGCGTTCGGCGTTCGCGAGGCTGCAGAGGACCATGCCTTCGTTCAGGCAGATGCCGTATTGTTTTTCGAAGGCGGCTTCGAACTGGTTTACGGCACGTTGCAAATCGCGTATTCTGCACAGTTTATCCATGCCTCTCCGCTTTGTGTACGGCCTGTCTGCCGCAGTGTTTCACGCATTTGCCGCATTCGATGCACTTTTCGGGATCGATCGCCGGCAGGGAGTTGCCTTCTTGTGAGATTGCGCCTGCAGGGCAGATCGGGATCATCGGGCAGCGGTGGTTCTGCGGGCATAGCAGAGCGTCGATGACCAGCGCCATCACTTGCCGAGCATCACTTTGTCGATGGCCTCTTTGAGCGACGCCTTGGGCATTGCGCCCTGCGCCATCTGGGGCTTGCCGTTCATCGGGACAAATAGCAGCGTGGGGATCGAACGGATGCCGAACGCCGCGGCGAGCTCCTGCTCCTTCTCGGTGTCGATCTTGTAGATGTAGATTTGGTCCCCGTATTCGGCTGCCAGCTCTTCCAGCACCGGCGCCAGCGCCTTGCAGGGGCCGCACCACGAAGCGTAAAAGTCGATCAGCGCGGGTTTGTCGCCGAGGTATTTCCACTCCTGGGGATTTTTTTCATAGTCGGCGACCTTCTTCAGAAAGTCGGCCTTGGTCAATGCGATCGTTTTCATATTCTTTGCGTTTTTGTCGTTGGTTTGCGCCAGGCTCCCGGCGGCGAAGGCCAGCAGTGCGAAAGCGGTTAAAAGCAGTTTTCTCATGTCGTTTTTTATGGTTTCCTATCAATAACGGTGCAAAGATGGTATTTATTCCGATAAAACGAATTTTCTTTGGAAAATACATCGAAAAGATTCCGATCCCATGCCGGGGCCGTAGGGCGGAGTGCCGTTCGGCGCGGACCGGAAGACGATCCCGCGGAGAACGACATGCGGATGGTTTCGGGTACGTTGTGCCACCAAAAGGTGCGAAAAGACTCCGCGGGGCAGCCGCGATCATTGTTGGCAGGAATGTGCGCAGGGTTATTCTAAATAAACCATGACGTTGCCGCTGATCTGCTGCAGCGATATTTCGCACAGCTTGGTGTTGTATTGCGCCGTGAGGATGCGCTCCTCGGCGTCCAGCAGGCTCTTCTGCGCCTCGCGCATCTCGATGCCCGGCAGGTCGCCCAGCAGGTAACGCTCCATGGCGATTTCGTAGTTCTCCTTGGCGGCGATCAGGTTCTCCTTCTCGAGCAGGATCACTTCGAGGTTGTTGCGGTAGGCCTGCCAGAAATTCGACAGGTCGGCGCGCAGCGACTGTTCCAGCTGCTGGCGCGTCAGCCGGGCGTTGTCGATGCCGATGCGGGCGTTGCGCTGTTCGCGGCGGCGGTTGCCGTCGAAGATCGTGAAACCGACCTGCACCCCGGCGTTCAGCCCCAGCGTCCCGCGCGAACGGTTCGCGCCGGTGCCGTAGCGGTTGTAGCCGTAGCCGTAACCCGTCGTCAGGTTCACATAGGGGTAGTTCCGCGACTGGACGGTTTTCAGGTCGAGTTCGGCCAGCGCGTTGTCGTGTTCGGCCATCAGCAGCGAGGCGTTCGCCGAAAGCGTTTTCTCCAGCAGGGCGTCCCATTCGAGGGTGCCGTTGACGCGGATCAGCGTGTCGCGGATGCAGAGTTTCCCGTCGAGGTCCTCGTTGGCCAGCAGTTCGTTGATGCGGATGCGCGAGGCGGTCACCAGTTCGTGCTGGGACATGTATTTCGAACTGTCGGCGTTGAAGTCCACGCGGGCCTGCAGCAGGTCGAGACGCGAGAAGTTGCCCACCTGCACGCGCGCTTCGGTGATGCGCAGCCGCTCGCGCGAAAGGCCTACGGCATAGCGGAAATTCTGCAGGCGCAGCGTCTGCTGAATGTAATTGTAGTATTCGGCCGTGAGGCTGGCCATGAAATCCTCGATGGTGATGCGGGTCTTCAGGGCGCCCATCTGCTGCAATTCCTTCAGACGCTTGTAGTTGGTGCGGATGCGGAATCCGTCGAACAGCGTCCAGTTCACCGCCAGCCCCACGCTGGCCGTCTGGTCGTAGACCCCGGATTCGCTCACGGCGCCGCCCTCGCGCGGGGTGGTCGTGCGGTCGTTGTCGAGCGTTCCCGAGTACCCGGCCGAAAGGCCGACCGTGGGCAGCATCCCGGCGTTGGCGGCCGTGGCGTCGTTGTCGCTGATCCGCTCTTCGTTGCGGACGATGCGCACGTCGTAATTCTGCGCGAGCCCGATTTCCAGGCATTTGCGCAGGGTCAGCGGGGCGGACGCCTCCCGGGCCGCCGGCATCTCCTGCGCCCCGGACACGGCGTATGCCCCCAACAGTATGGCTGTCAGTAATGCTTTTTTCATGCGTCGTTGTTTTTCGATTGCTTGATTCGGTCCGTCGAGACATAGCTGTAGATCGCCGGAACGATGTAGAGCGTCAGCAGCGTCGAGACCACCATGCCGCCCACCACGGCGATGCCCATGGCGATGCGTCCGTTGGCGCCCTCGCCCGAGGCGACGGTCAGTGGCAGCAGGCCCAGGATGGTCGAGGCGCTGGTCATCAGGATCGGACGCAGGCGCTGCAGCGCAGCCTCTTCGATGGCGTGCATCTTGTCGAGCCCCGACTCCTGCTTCTGGTTGGCGAATTCGACGATCAGGATGCCGTTCTTGGCCACCAGTCCGATGAGCATGATGATGCCGATCTGGCTGAAGATGTTCATCGTCTGCTCCGTGCCCCACATGAAGACCAGCGCGCCGGCGATGGCCAGCGGCACGGTGAGCATGATGACCAGCGGGTCCTTGAAACTCTCGAATTGCGCCGCCAGGATCAGGTAGATCAGCAGGATGGCCAGCACGAAGGCGAACATCAGGCTCGACGAACTCTCGCGGAACTCCTTCGAATCGCCGGCCAGCGCCGTGCGGAAGTCGTCGCCGAGCACCTCGTCGGCGATGCGGTCCATCTCGTCGAGCCCCTGGCCGATGGTCCTGCCCTTGGCCAGTCCGGCCGACACGGTGGCCGAGAGGAAGCGGTTGTAGTGGTAGAGCTGCGGCGGCGCGACGTTCTCCGCCATCGAAATCAGGTTGTCCAGCTGGATCATCTCGCCCTTGTCGCTGCGCACGTAGATCGAACGCAGGTCGGCGGGCTTGTTGCGTTGCTGGCGGTTGATCTCGGCCAGTATCTCGTACTGCTTGCCGTTCATGTAGAAGTAGCCCAGACGCTGGCCGCTGAGCCCGTACTGGAGCGTCTGGGCGATGTTGCGCGTCGAGACGCCCAGCATGTTGGCCTTGTCGCGGCTGACCTCGATGCGCACTTCGGGCTTGCTGAATTTCAGGTCCACGTCGGCCATCTGGAACACGGGGCTTTCGTACACCCGGGTCATGAATTCGGGCAGCACCTCCTGCAGCCGTTCGAGGTTGGTGGCCTGGAGGACGTACTGCACGGGCATGCGCCCGCGGCGTCCGCCGAAGGTGCTCTGCTGCTGTACGAAGGCCCGCGCCTTGGTCTTCGAGCGCACGGCGGCCGAGATTTGTTCGGCGATCTCCATCTGCGACCGTTCGCGCGCAGCGATGTCCGTCAGGGCGATGCGGACGTTGCCCGAACCGCTCGACACGCGGGCCGTCACGGACTCGGCTTCGGGAACCAGCGAGTCGACCAGGCGGTTGATGTCTTCGGTGTAGTCGCGGATATATTCATAGGTGGCTCCCTCCGATCCGCGGGTGGTGATCGAAATCTGCGAACGGTCCTCCAGCGGGGCCATTTCGGCCGGAATGGTGCTCCACAGCCAGCCGATCAGCCCGACGGTCAGCACCACGATCGGCAGGGCGATCCAGCGTCGGCGCAGGAACGCCGCCAGCGTGCGGCTGTAAAAATTGTTCAGCCAGACGAAGAACGGTTCGGTCTTGCTGTAGAACCAGCTTTTCTTCTCCTGGCGGACGAGCAGTTTCGTCGCCAGCATCGGGGTAATGGTCAGCGCCGCGAAGGTCGAGATGACCACGGCGCCCGAGATCACCAGACTGAATTCGCGGAACAGACGCCCGGTCATGCCCTCCATGAAGACGATCGGGAAGAAGACGGCGATCAGCGTGATCGAGGTCGAGATCACGGCGAAGAAGATCTCCTTGGCGCCCTCGATGCCGGCGTCGCGGGGCGTCATGCCGCGTTCGATGCGGATGTAGATGTTCTCGGTCATCACGATGGCGTCGTCGACGACCAGTCCCACCGAGAGCACCACGGCGAGCATCGACAGCACGTTGATCGAGAATCCCGCGACGTACATGATGAAGAACGTGCCGATCAGCGAGACGGGGATGACGATGCAGGGGATCAGCGTCACGCGCCAGTTGCGCAGGAAGAGGAAAATGATGATGATCACCAGCACGAAGGCTTCGTAGACGGTCTGTTTCACCTCGTCGATCGAGGCGCGGATGAAGCGCGTGTTGTCGAATCCGTAGGAGGTCACCACGTCGTCCGGGAGGTCCTTTTTCATCGTCTCCATGCGCTTGTAGACGGCGTCGGCGATCTCGATGTGGTTGGCCCCCGGCTGGGGAACCACCACCACGCCCACCATCGGGATGCCGTTCATCTTCATGTAGCTGCGCGTGTCCTGCGGACCCAGTTCGGCCCGTCCCACGTCGCTCAGGCGGATGATGCGGTCGGCGTCCTCGCGCACCACCAGGTCGTTGAACTCCTGCGTCGTGTGCATCAGGCCCATCGTGCGGATGGTCAGTTCGGTGGCGTTGCCCTCGATGCTGCCCGAGGGCAGTTCGACGTTCTCGCGGTCGAGGGCGCTCTTGATGTCCGTGGGGGTGACGCCGTAGCCGGCCATCTTGGCCGGATCGAGCCACAGGCGCATCGAAAAGCGCTTCTCGCCCCAGATCTGCACGCCGCTCACGTCGCTGATGGTTTGCAGCTGCTCTTTCACCGTGAGGTCGGCGATCTCGCTCAGTTCGAGCAGCGACCGCTTGTCGCTCTGGATGGTGACCATCAGGATCGGCGTGGCGTCGGCGTCGGCCTTGGTCACCGTCGGGGGATCGCAGTCGCGGGGCAGGTAGCGCTGGGCGCGCGACACCTTGTCGCGCACGTCGTTGGCGGCGGTCTCGAGGTCCACCGAGAGTTCGAACTCCACGATGATGCGGCTCTGACCCTGGCTGCTGACGCTCGACAGCGAGCGGATGCCCGGGATGCCGTTGATGTTCTGTTCGAGCGGTTCGGTGATCTGGTTTTCGATCACGTCGGCATTGGCTCCCGGGTAGGAGCAGGTGACGGAGATGATCGGGTTGTCGACGCTCGGGAACTCCCGCACGCCGAGGTAACTGTACCCGATGAAGCCGAATAGCAGGATGATGATCGTCAGCACCGAGGCCAGTACGGGCCGCCGGATGCTCAGTTCGGAAATGTTCATGCGGCGGAGGGTTTATTCGACGGTGTCGAGTTTGACGGGAAGACCTTCGCGCAGCTGGAGGGTTCCGGAGGTGATGAGCGTGTCGCCGACGTTCAGTCCCTCGAGTATCTGCACCTGGGCGTCGGTGCGCAGCCCGGTCGTCACCTCCACGGCGTGCGCACGGCCCCCTTTGCAGAGGTAGACCTTGTCCACGCCCATCTCGGGAACGATGGCCTCGGTCGGTACGGCGATGGCGTCGGGAATGTCGTGCAGGCGGATCTGCACCGTGACGAAGCGGCCCGGAAGCAGCCGTCCCTGCGCGTTGGAGTAGTGCGCGCGCACGGCGAAAGTGTGCGTCGCCAGGTCGATCTTTGATTCGGTGGCGTAGACCGAACCCTGGAAAGTCGCCTGCTGTCCGTCGACCGTGAACGAGAGCTTCGTGCCGGGTTTGATCTGGTTGGCATAGCGTTCCGGGACGAAGAGGTCGATCTTCAGGGGCTGTATCTTGGCCAGTTTCGCCACCACGACGCTCGGTGAGGCGTAGGCGCCCTCGCTGACGTTTCGCAGGCCGATCACGCCGTCGAACGGCGCGCGGAGCTCCGTGAGCGCGATGTTCGATTTCACGATGTCGATGTCGGCGTTGAGCGTCGCCAGCTCCGTGCGGGCCTGCTCGTAGGCTTCCTGGCTGACGGCGTCCTTCTCCAGCAGGGCGCTCTGGCGGTATACGCGGTCTTCGGCCAGTTTGAGCTGCGCCTCGTAGCGGCGCAACTGTGCCAGCAGCGGCTGGTCGTTCACCTTGGCCAGCAGGTCGCCTTTCTTGACGGCCGTGCCCTCCCTGAAATTGATCGCCACGATTTTGCCCGAGGTCTCGAACGAGAGGTCCACCTCCTCGTCGGGCAGCAGGTTGCCTACGGTGGTGATCCCGTCGGTCAGTTGCTGGGGGCGTATGACGAGCCCGTTGACGTTCAGTATGCTCGCCCGGCGCGGGGCGGCCGCGGATACGGCATCGGGTTCGACGGCGCCTTTGCCGTTCATGAGGTTATAGAGGCCCAGTGCGAGGCAGAATACCACGAGAACAACGGCCGTGATGATCCATTTTTTCTTTTTATTCATAACAGCGAGTAAGGTTTGCGTTGAGGGTCGTATGCAAAGATACGACAAAATGCGGTTTTGTCAGCGTCCTGCGCCGGCAAAACCCCCATTGAAGTCCAAAATTAGAGTTTCCGGAGCGGATTGCCCGTATCCGGGTGGTGAAACGGAAAAATTCGGGGGCGAAATGTCCGGAACCTCGTCGGGGCCGATGTATTTGGAAGTTAGTAAATGTTTTACCTATGTTTTACCTGGGGCAAAGAAAAACCGTCGCAAGCTATTAACTTACAACGGTTTGCTGAAGCGATTTTGTGACACCGACAGGACTCAAACCTGTAACCTTCTGATCCGTAGTCAGATGCTCTATTCAATTAAGCTACGGTGCCGAATTGCGATTGCAAATGTAGGGCAAAAATCCGAAACACGCAAATAATCGTGGGGAAATTTTATCGAAAAAAAATGATCCGACCGAATGCAGCATGCCACCGCCCCGATTATCAGTCGCTTAAAACAATGCCTGATTCGTCCGTTCCGTCCGAAAAGCAGCCGGGCTGCCGCAATTGATCTGCCGGACGGCGGTCAAGAACCATGCGGAACGTCGTTTCATGATGGAGAACCGGTTTATTTGATCTCCCGGTCGGGGTTCTTTTTCAGGAACTGCTCCCAGCTTTGCGATCCACCCTTCGAGGCGGCTTTTTTGCCGCCGCCCAATCCTTTCACCCGTTCGCTTCCCAGTGCGGCCTGGATCGGACTGGCCGTGGTGAAATAATGGCACAGGGCGACGGCCATGCCGTCCGTGGCGTCGAGACGCTTGGGGGGCCGGTCGATGGCGAGCATGCGGCAGACGATCGAGGCGACCTGCTCCTTGGCGGCCGACCCGCGGCCGGTGATCGACTGCTTGATGCGCATCGGGGCGTATTCGAAGACGTCGATCCCGCGGCTCAGCGCCGCCGCCATCGCCACGCCCTGGGCCCGGCCCAGCTTGAGCATCGACTGCACGTTCTCGCCGAAGAACGGCGACTCCAGCGCCACCTCCTGCGGCGAGTATTCGTCGACCAGCGCTCCGACCCGCTCGAAGATATAGCGCAGTTTGGCGTAGGGGTCAGGGAGTCTGTGCAGATCGATGTCGCCCAGCACGACCGAGCGCACCGTGCGTCCTTCGACTTCCAGCACGCCGTAACCCATGTAGTTCGTGCCGGGGTCGATGCCCATGATCCTGTATGTCTCCGAAGGTTTCATGCGCGGAAATTCCTGATCCGAAAACCCCTCCATTCCGCCGGGACGGAACGGAGGGGGCTGATTGTCGTTTTTTTATTGGGCCAGCAGCTCGGCGATCTTCTCGTACAGCGCCTCGCCGCGGAGGTTCGTGGCGACGATTTTGCCGTCGCTCCCGATCAGAAAATTCGACGGAATGCCCTGCACGGCGTAATCCCGTGCGGCCTGGTTGTCGAAGCCGTTCATCTCGCTGACGTGCACCCAGTTCATGGCGTTCCGGTCGACGGCTGCGAGCCAGTCTTCGCGCTTCTCGTCGAACGACACGCCATAGATCTCGAAGCCCTTCTTGTGGAACTCGTCGTAGGTCTTTTTCAGATGGGGTACCTCGCCCATGCAGGGGCCGCACCACGAAGCCCAGAAGTCGACCAGGACGTATTTGTTCGCCGGGTTCTCCACGACCGATTTGAGCGTCACGGTCTGCCCCTCGGCGTCGGGCTGCGCGATGTTGGTGTAGGGCTGTCCCACGTCGGTTTTGACTTTCTGCTCGGCGCTCTTCTTGAGCTCCTTGAGCACGCTGTTCTGCTGCAGCTCTTCGGGGAAGAGGGCGATTTCGTCCAGCAGCTCCTGCCCCGAGAGTTCGTAGCCCAGCTGCTGGGCCAGCAGCAGTGCGCCGAAGAGGTTCGTGCGGTTCTGCTCCAGGGTCGTGCGGGTCAGCTGGTCATACTCCTTTTCGATGGCGTCGCGCCGTTCTTCGTCGGTCGATTCGTCGCGAAACTCCTTGATCAGCGCATTTCCGGCTTCGGTATAGGCCGTGCTGGCGTCGTTGGCCGGCGTGCCGGTCACCCGTTTGCGGGGGCCTTCCGGATTGTCCGCAATGATGATCGTGCCGGGTTCGAGGATCAGCATGGTCCCGAATGTCGAACCCTCTTCCCGTGCGTCTATCAGGTAGCAGAGGCCCGGCGTCTCGACGACGCCCGTCAGGCGGAATTTGCCCTCCTTGACGGCTGCCGAGTCGATGACATTCTTTTCCGAGTCGAAGAGATAAACCATCTCGTTCGCACCGGCGACGGTGCCCTCGACGGTGTATTTGTTTTTGTTTCCGCAGCTGCAAAGCACGGCGGCGGCCGCTGCGAGGATCAGGATCTTTTTCATGACTTATTGGTTTTTGGTGAGTTCAGCGAGTCGCTTTTCCAGTTCGCGGACCTGTTTTTCCAGGTCGGGCAGCCGTTTGAAGACGGCCGACGAGCGGTGGTACTGCATGCCCGGGAGCGCCGGATAGCCCATGCGCACTTCGTCGTCGGGGACGGCCTTGTCGATGCCGCTCTTCGAGCCGACTTTCACGCGGTCGCCGATCACGACGTGGTCGGCGATGCCCACCTGCCCCGCGAGGAAGCAGTTGCGGCCGACCCGCGATGTCCCGGCGATGCCGGTCTGGGCCGACGAGACGGTGTTCTCGCCGATCTGCACGTTGTGGCCGATCTGGATCAGGTTGTCGA
>CATKXN010000020.1 GCA_949840605.1 uncultured Alistipes sp. | reverse complement strand
AAACGATGGCGACGCCTTGACCGTGGCGTGGAATGCCGGCGATTTGGTCGGTATTTACGGATCGGCCGAAGCCCGGAGTCTGGGAGACAATTTCCCCTATGAGGTTCAGGAAATCAACGAAGAGGGCGGAGCCTGTATTTTCCGCTATCTGAATCCGGGACAAGCATTTCAGAATCCGGCTCGGGACAATGTCTACTATGCCTATTATCCTTACAACGAGGATGCCGGAACTTCGCCCGGGACCGTAGCCCTTACGCTCCCCCCTGAGCAATACCAAAGCGCGGCAGGCAGTACGGAAAATCCGTCTAATCTGGGTTTCATGAAAGCCGTTCCTACGGCAGTTGCGGACCCCGCAGCGGGTGTCAATTTCGAATTCCACAACGTCTTCGCCATCATCGAACTCAAACTCCGCATGAACGCCGCATCGTCCATGAACAGTGTGCCTATCCGGAGCATCCGCATGAGTTCTTCATCAGCCGACCTGGTTGCTCCGAAGGCCGAAATCGATCTCACAACCCCCGTCGAAACGGATTACTCCGTCCTTCCCGTCACCGTCAAAGAGGGTGAAAGATCGGTCAACCTGAATTTCGACGAAATGGCTCAACTGACCAAACAGGACGGCAGTTTCTATTTCGTCGTACTCCCCGGAAACCATCCCGCCGGTGACATTACATTGGAAGTAACAGCCATCGATAATTCGGTCAATACGGTAGTACTGCCCGGTGATGTAGAGTTCCGTTCGAACCGCCACTACACGAAGAGCGTCGAATTGGCACTCGACGGATTCAAGCAGAAGGAACAGTTTGACGTAACCCCTTCGTCCCGGATCGTCAAGGCGGGCGAGACACTGCAATTCGACTTCTCGGGAAATGCCAAAGACATTGTCTTCTGGTCGGGAGAAGAAGGCCATGATTATGAAAAATCAGACATAGGCGGCACGCTCGAAGCATCGGTATTCCTCGACTTCGGTTCACTGTATGTCAACGGCTGTCAGCGAAACTGCGGTTCGGTCAGATATTCGACCGACTTCAACGGAATCTACGAAGAAGCATCGGTGAAAGCCGCCACATGGACCGATGTCAGCAGTCAGTTCATCCTGCCGCCCTGGATCACCGGAACATCGGCTCCGAACGTCACCGATCCCGAGGCCAATGCCTACGGAACGCCTTACGATTCGGGAAAGGTGGATATCACATCGTGGTTCCGTGACTACGAAACTCCCGTTTATTTCGCTTTCTTCTACCATGTGGACAAATCCGATGCGAATTTCGTGGATGAAAAAACCGGCAAACCCAACAACAGGACCATGTGGGACCTTTACTACTGCCGGGTATCGAAATCCTATCCCGGCGACAGTGAACCGTCCGTCTTCTTCCGGTTCGAAGGAGCCGACCAAGCTTCGATGGAATTGGTGATGCCCGCCTCGTGGAACGCCTCGAATCCATGCACCAAAAATACGACTGCGGCCGGCAAGAAAGTTATCCGCATGACGGAAGCCAACAAGCCGTCGGGCAACCGCGACGCCTACTGCATCACCCATGCCATCTATAGGCCTGCAGCGCAGATCATATCGTCCGATACGGGCGTGACGGTGCCCGCGGCAGACGAAGGGTACGCTTATGTCTTCACGAGTCCCGGTATCTATAATATCGCTTTCGTAGCCACTGTACCCACGCTCGCGGGCAACGAGGAGGTCGTCAAACGATTCGAAATCACGGTAACGGAATGATTGCGATACGAAAATCGAACTTATTTGCTTCGGCGCTGCTGCTCCTCCTTACATGCGGAGGAGTGGCAGCACAGCCGATTCTGCGACTGCCGTCGGTCATCGGCGACCATATGGTCCTGCAGGAGAATACGAATGCAAAGATTTGGGGATGGGCCGAACCGGACAACGAGGTGCAGATTATCCCATCATGGTCGCAGGACACGATCCGGACCAAATCGACCGGCGATACCAAATGGCTGGCAAGCATCCAGACCCCTCCGGCAAACGACAAGGCGCATACGCTGACTATCAAGACCCAACGCCGTACTATCGTCGTCAAAGACATACTCGTAGGTCAGGTATGGCTGTGCGGCGGCCAGTCCAACATGAATTACAGCGCAGCTCAAGGCATTACCGACATGCAGGAAGAGCTCAAAAAGCCCATGAATCCTTCAATCCGGCTCTTTACCGTCACGCGCAATAGCTCCCCCTGGTATCAGGAGGATTGCGAGGGACAGTGGCAGGTATGCGACGCCCGAAGCGCACAGTGGTTCAGCGCCGTAGGATATTTCTTTGGAAAGACCATCGCCGAAAAGCTTAATCAGCCCGTCGGACTGATCAATGCCTCGTGGGGAGGTTCGCCGATCGAACCGTGGATTCCGAAAGCAGAATTAGAGAAACAGCCCGACCTCAAAAAATGCTGGAACCAGAACCGCAAAAGCAAAGGTACATACTGCTATTCGCCCGGATCGATGTATAACGCCATGATTCACCCCATCACCGGTTTTCCAATGGCCGGGATCATCTGGTATCAGGGGGAAGCCAACATGGGACACACGAGTTACGCCGATGCATTTTCGCTGCTGATCGATTCATGGCGGTCCAAATTCAGCCGCGAACTGCCTTTCTATTTCGTACAGATCGCGCCTTATGCCAAATACAAGAATCCGGGAAGCGCTGCGGCTATTCGCGAACAACAAACACGAGTTGCAGCCTTGAAAGAAAAAACAGGTATGGTCGTCGTTTCCGATCTGGTGGAAAACGTCAACGACATCCACCCGCGTCGCAAACAGGAGGTCGGACGTCGCCTGGCGAATTGGGCATTGGCTGAAACATACGGTAAACCGCAGGGGAAATACCGGCATGCGAGCTTCGCTTCGATGAAGATCAAAGGACAGAAGGCCGTGATCGGATTCAACGACGCCGAAGGCGGCATCCACAGCGACGACAAACCCGTCGAAGCGCTCGAGATATGCGACGCTTCCGGAGTTTTTCATCCGGCCCGGGCCATCATCGACGAAAAGGACGGGTCGCTGATCGTCTGGAGTGACGCCGTACGCAAGCCGGTCGCCGTGCGTTACATGTTCAGCAACGGCGGTGTAGGAAACCTGAAAGACATGTCGGGGCTGCCCGTTGCGCCTTTCAGAACTGACTCCCCGTTCATCGTTGCGGACAGGGCTGCGGCAGAACTCGCCCAGGAAATGGCCCTGACCGACATCGAGGTTTCGGGATACGACTACAAACGCAGCAAACTGAAAAAAGGAAGCAAACTTTTCCTCAACCGGAACTATCCAATAAACATCATTCCGGAACGTTTCCGGGAATTCGACATGCTGATCCGTGAAGCCACTCCCGGAGAATTGACCCTGCCTTGCTCGGTCATTCCGAAAACCGACGGCACGCTCTACGTCATTGCTCGTAAGAACGATCGGACGCTCGAAGATCTTTATGGCTGGCGGGAAGTAAGGGATTCGGAAATAACGTATTCTACCGCCAAAGGGGATGTTTCGCTCAAAATATTCTGCAAGAAAGCCAAAGCAGGAAAAAAGGTGGAACTACCCCGAACCAAGGATTTTTGCGGAATCATACCGATAGCCCCGACCATTAAGTACGAAGACGAATAACCCGACTATGAAAGTAAAATTGATCTTACTCGCATGCATCGCATGCTGTGCCTTCCGACCGGCTTTCGGCTGGGGCAAGACCGGCCACGACGCTATCGCCTACATTGCCGAATGCAACCTCACATCCCGTGCAAAAAAGAATATCGAGAAATACCTCGACGGACGATCGATCGTCTATTGTGCCTCGTGGATGGACCAGGTGCGTTTTACGAAATCCTATCGGGCCACCTCGAAATGGCACGGATTCGCCACAGACGCCGAAGCCAGATATGTTCCCAGCCCCGGAGAAGACGCCGTACTGGCCATCGAGGCGGCTACGGCATCGCTTCGTGACTACCGCCACCAGAACGACTCCACGGTCTGTACGGCTATCCGTTACCTGGTGCATCTGGTGGGAGACATGCATTGTCCAGTGCACATCAGGTATCCTTGGTACGAAAAATTCCTGTTCAAAATTTATGGCCACGAATACCAAGTACACAGTTTTTGGGATGCCGTTCCGGATATAATCCACACCTGGGGATATGAGGACTACCGCTACCAGCTCGACCGTTGTTCCAAAACAGAACGCAAGGCACTTGCCGCCGGATCACCCCGCGAGTGGGCCGATGAAAATGCCCGCAACTGCCGCATGATTTACGACTGGATCAAATCCGGCGACAATCTCACGAAAGCGCAGTCCCATGATTTCATGCTGAAAGTGCAGCCGTTGGCCGAGCAACAAATTCTGAAAGCAGGCCATCGTCTCGCACGTATTCTAAACGAATTATTCGATTAACGGAGTCATATGAGAACGAAATTATTTCTTCTTGCATGCATCGCATGTTATGCCGTGCAGTCGGTTTGCGCATGGAACCGCACTGGACATGAAGCGATTGCCTATATCGCCGAACAGCATCTCGCCCCTTCGGCGAAAGCTGCCATCGAAAAGTATCTCGACGGTCGTTCAATCGTCTACTATGCAGCTTGGATGGATCAGCAGCACGAACACATCCCCTACAAGCACACGGTGGCAGTAGATGCCGACAACGAACCTCTTCCGTCGTCGAAACGTCCGGAACTCGACGCCATGAATGCCATCATGAAGTCGATCAACCGTCTCGAAAACCGCAACATCCATCCCAAAGATACGGTGGCTCTTGACATCAAATTCATCGTCCACTTGATCGCCGACATTCATTGTCCGGCACACATCGTCTACCCGAAGATCGCCCGTTTTTTTCCGGTAACGCTCAACGGGCGATCCCAGAAGTACCATCCGATCTGGGATGCGATGCTCGACAACAACCACTTGTGGACCTACCGGGAATATCAGGAACAACTGGATCGTTTCACCGAGGAACAAATGGCTGAAATGGCTGCCGGGACGCCTGTCGGCTGGGTTCGCGAGAATGCAGGACGATGCCGTATCATCTACGAATGGGCAAAGGAAGGCGATGCTCTCGGAAGGCCTTTCATCAACAAGGCTTATCCGCTGGCCGAAGAACAAATGCTGCGGGCTTCTTACCGCCTGGCGGGATTGCTGAACGATATTTTCAGCGAATAGTAACCTTTCGGACGTAAAAATCACCCACCCAAAATGTAAAACACAATTCCCAACACAATGAAAGCAAATCTTTACATAAAAATACTCCTCTGCTGCTCTCTACTGCTCCCAGGAGCCTGCTCGGATGACGACGACAAGCCCAAAAAATCGACGAATATCAGCGTCGTTTCATTCAATATCCGTGTCGACAATCCCGTCGACGGAGATAACGTCTGGGAGAACCGCAAGGCGGCGGCCGCAGCTATGATCGAATACGAACAACCGACTCTTCTGGGATTGCAGGAAGCACAGCCGCACCAGATTACCTACCTGGCCAAAAACTGTCCGGACTACGCCTGGTACGGACTGGGACGCGACACGGGAGAATGCCCGCCCGAAACCGACACCTATGCCGCCGAGGAGTGCATGGTCATTTTCTACCGTACATCGGAGGTCGAACTGCTTGAAAAGGGAACTTTTTGGCTTTCAACGATGCCCAACGTGCCCTCGAAAGGCTGGGATGCCGGTTACAACCGCTCTTGCACCTGGGGACTTTTCAAGCACAAGTCCTCGGGTCGCAATTTCTATTTTTTCAACACCCACCTGGACAATTCAGGTACCATGGCTCGCAAATTCTCGCTGCAACTGATTGCCGAAAAGGCCCGGGAGTTCAATCCGGAAGCTCATCCGATGTTCTTGACCGCCGATTTCAATTCCGATACCGACGAAACCATTTTCGCGCCGTTGTTCAAAGTCATGCACGACGCCCGTAGACTGGCCACAGTTACAGACGATCGGGCAACTTTCAACGGCTATAAGGAGACAGCGACCCGAAAATTGGATTATTTTCTTCTCAAACTGCCTGGCCTATCGGTTCAAAACACTGACCCAGGACTACGGCGCCCCTTACATTTCGGACCACTATCCGATAAAGGCACTTTTCGTGATACCCCGGACAGAATAATCAGTTCAATTCATGAAACGCAGCGCCTTTATGCTTCCGATCCTGCTACTGAGCGCCTGTTCGACGGAATCCGTCGAACAGGCGCCCGGCAATCCGGTCTATAATCCGGAAGCCCTGCTATACGTCGAAGGTCCGATGATCGACATCAGGAAGGTACAGGTAGGTGAAATGGTTTATCCTCAAAACGAGGAATTCACATTTTCAGCGCAAAGCGCAACCGTACTCGGAACGGGACGGCTCTATGCCACATCACTCCGGGAATACCGGGGAGTAGAACGGGTTCGTGCAGACTATCCGACAACCCTGCAAATCGCAATGGTAATGGGGTCCGATCCCGGACCGGTATGGACGGCTGAAAAAACGAAATTTCAGATAGGATCGTTTCACTATCAGCTCTATTCCCTCCTCTACGACACCCCTGGGGAGTGGCTCGAAATCCCGTCGGGAAGGGCTGCTGCGACGTTGGTGTTCGGAAAAAAATTCTCCGTGAACGGAGTTCCCGATCCTCCGGGAACGGTTATTGCACGAGCTATGGAACTTCGCAAACGCAACATCAGCAATCCGAGTATCCTAATTCTCGATGACGGCAGCTATTTCGCAGGCAGTTCCGGTCCGAATCCCAAAGGCAACACCTATTTCCGGTCGACGGACAAGGGCCACACATGGGAAAGGATCTCGAATCCGGACTACATGAACTTCTGCAAATGTTTCACGCGCCCTTCCGATCGCCATACGCTCTACGAAGTTGGAGTTTCCGCAGCCAAGTGCGGTAACATCGTCATCCGCAAGTCCGAGGACAGAGGACGTTCGTGGTCAGCCCTGACGACGCTTTTCAAAGGAGACTATCACGGAGCCCCGACCCCATACGTCGAATACGGAAACCGTATCTGGCATGCCATGGGCACTTCGCCCGAAACGGGGAAAATGGGCATTGTCGTTCTCTCTATCGCCCAGGACGCCGACCCCATGCGCAAAGAAAACTGGACGCTGACCAACGTCCTCGAAGGCGGCCCCAATTCCTGGTTCGCAGGCTCGGGAGTTACGCACAATACACAGCGTAGTTTTAACCAATGGCAGGAAGGATGCGTCGTTCCCGATCCGGAAGGCCGTTTGACGATTGTAACCCGCATCGACGAATCGAAACGGAGCGATGTGGCTGCCTTAATCCGTATCGTTGACGAACACACAATCTCTTTCGATCCGACCACGGATTTTATCGACATGCCGGGCGGAGGAAAAAAGTTTACCATCCACTACGACGAACAAAGCCGGAAATATTGGACGCTTGTCAATCCCTGTTACGACGAAGACCGGCGGCAAGTCCATTCCGGATGGTATCATGATCGGATCAATCCGCTTTTTCTGCGATCGCGGCTTGTACTGTGTTCTTCACACGACCTGCGGAAATGGACAGTCGAAAGAGAAGTGATTTCAAGCAACAACTGCTTTTTCCACGGATTCCAGTATGTCGACTGGGTTTTCGACGGAGATGACATCATTGCCGTCAGCCGAACGGCATTTTCCGAAAGCCGCGGACTGCCTAACCGCCAGCATGACGCTAATTTCCTGACCTTCCACCGCATTTCGAATTTCCGGAATGCAGGATTCGAGACCGTACGTATCGACTGCGACCAACTTTAAGAGACCGTTCCCTACTTTCCGATTAAGTTACAATCATGAAAAAAATTATCCTTCTATTCTTTGCTCTGGTCCTTCCTGGACCGAAAATTCCGGCCCAGGAAACGACATACCGAACTGTCAAAAATATCGCATACCGGGATGCGGCAGGCGACTCCTACATCGATTCACTATGCCGGCTCGATCTCTATTATCCGACTAACAAGAAAGATTTTCCTACTGTAGTCTGGTTTCATGGCGGCAGTCTCACCGGAGGCAAACGCGATATCCCGAAGACTTTGCGCGAAAAAGGATTCGCCATTGTCGGGGTGGATTATCGCCTGACTCCACATGTAAAAGTAGCCGATTGTCTGGATGACGCTGCGGCTGCAACAGCGTGGACCATCAAACATATAGCCTCTTACGGTGGGGACCCTTCGCAGATCTTCATTGCAGGCCATTCCGCCGGAGGTTACCTTACTTTGATGATCGGGCTCGATAAACGCTGGACAGCCCCTTACGGAATCGATCCGGATGAGGCTTTTGCGGCGCTTATCCCTTATAGCGGACAAGTAGTTACCCATTTCGCCCGCAGAAAGGAACTGGGAATTCCCAATACACAGGTCATTGTGGACGATATGGCGCCTCTGAATCATGTACGTGCGGACTGTCCGCCGATCCTGCTACTTTCGGGAGATCGCGAATTGGAATTAAAAGGGCGGTATGAAGAAATTACCTATTTTTGGCGCATGATGCAGGTTGCAAAACATCCGGACGTACAACTCCGGGAATTCGACGGATTCAAACACGGCAACATGCCTCAGGCTGGACATTATCTCACGATTAGTTACATCCGTGATTTCAAGAAATAACAACATTCAACACAGTAAAGTATGATTACTAATGCCACACTTCGTCTCAGCGGTCTGTCAGCGTTGTCGCTTGCGGCCGGAGCCTGTACGGACGGTTCGGTACAAAGCGATCCTCGTCCCAACATCGTGCTGTTTCTGGCGGACGACATCGGCGCCGAATGTTTCGGCTGCATGGGCGGGGTCTCCTACGACACGCACACGATCGATTCGCTGGCGCGCCACGGGCTGTTCTACCGTAACATGCACGCGCAGCCGCTGAGCTCTCCTTCACGCGTGCAGCTGATGACCGGTCAGTACAACGACCGCAACTACGTCTGCTTCGGCTATATGAACGACGACGAACCCACCTTCGCGCAGCTGGCGCGTCAGGCAGGCTATACGACCGGGATGTTCGGCAAGTGGCAGCTCGGTCGCGACCGCGAGATGCCCACACGCCTGGGGTGGGACGAGTGGAGTCTTTTCCAGCTCGAAGTGTATAAGGAATTCAACGGTCCGACTGGCACCGACCGCTACGCCAACTGCATGATGGACAACCACGGTCATTACGAATATTCAACTTACGGCCCCGACGGGTTCGAAGGGGCGGCCTTCGAATTCCTCGACCGGCAGAAAGAGTCCGCAAAGCCCTTCCTGCTCTACTGCTCCACGCCCCTCGTGCATACGCCCCATACGCCGACTCCGGATTCCGAAAGCTGGGATATGGATTTCCACGGGCGGTTCGAGAAGGACACCTCCAATTTCCGCGACATGGTGGCCTATCTGGACAAGAAGGTCGGACGCATGGTGCGGCGGCTCAAGGAGAACGGGCAGTGGGACAATACGATCTTCATCTTCACGTCGGATAACGGCACCTCGACGCGTATCGTTTCGCAAATGGCCGACGGTACGCTGCGACGCGGCGGCAAGGGCGATCCGCGGGGTGTGGGGACTTCAGTTCCGCTAATTGTCTGCTGGGGCGACCGCATCGCGCCGCGCGTCAGCGAACGGCTGGCCGATTTTACGGATTTCTTCCCCACATTCGCCGACGCCATGCGGATCGGGATTCCCGCGGAGTGGAAACTCGACGGCGTGAACCTCTATCCCGAGATCACGGGACAGAAACCGTTGGAGAAAGAGATTTCACTGATGCATTACAATCCGCTTTGGCCGACGGCGGCGGCGCCGTACGCTTCGCGGGCGGCCCGTACCACCGAATACAAATACTATTGGGACGGCCGTTTCTACAATACCAGGGAGGACTTCATGGAAGAACACCCGATCGACATAGCTTCGTGCAGCGACGAGGTGAAGAAGATCTACCGCAAGCTGAAAGCTCGGGTCGACGAATGCCCCGATTTTCGCCCAGACATGCCCGGAGCCCCCAGGCGAGGCAATTACGGTACCTTCTACGACTTCGCAGAACCTAACAATCCGTTCTGACAAACGAAATCGAAGCAATAAAAAAAAGCTCTCTGAATAAATCAGAGAGCTTTTTTTATTGAACAGCAGCGACACTACCGTACCTCGACCTTGTAGGGCGAGTACATCAGCACGCCCTGCTGGCGGAAGGCTTCGCGGACCGTGTCGTAATCCTTCATCATCAGACCCAGGTCCGAACGCGTGAAGGCCTCGCGGACACTCACGTTGAGCGATGCGATGAATGCCGCGAATCCCGTCGGGGTCTCGGTCACCTCGGTCACGCGGTAGCTGTCGCCCAGACCGGCCTTGTCCACCGCCAGCGCAATGGCCGTCTTCAGACCGCCGTAGGTGTCGATCAGACCGATGCCCAGCGCATCCGCTCCCGACCAGACACGTCCGCCGGCGATGTCGAGGACCTTTTCAACAGGCAGGTTGCGGCCTTCGGCCACGTCGTTCGTGAAAGTGGTGTAAACCTTGTCCACGCCGCGCATGATCATCGACCGCTGGACCGGGGTGAGGGGTTCCGTGGCCATAAAGCTCGACGAGGTGTTGCTCTCCACACCGTCGACGGTGATGCCGAGCTTGTTCTTCAGCGCCTCGCGGGTGTCGAGGATCATGCCGAAGACCCCGATCGAACCCGTGAGGGTCAGCCTGTCGGCCACGATCACGTCCGCCGGGCAGGAGATGTAATACCCCCCGCTGGCGGCATAGGAGCCCATCGACACGACGACGGGTTTCTCTGCCCGGAGCAGTTCGACCTCCCGCCAGATGACGTCCGAAGCCAGCGCGCTGCCGCCGGGGGAGTTGACGCGCAGGACCACGGCCTTGACCTTCTCGTCTTCACGCACGCCGGCGATCTTCGCGGCCAGCGTATTGCCGTAGATCTCCTTGCCGTATCCCTCGCCGTCGACGATCTGCCCGTCGGCATAGACGATGGCCACCTGGTCGGCGGAGATGTTTTTCAGGTCGGCGCCCACCTGCGAGGCGTAATCGCCCAGCGTGATGAAATCGCAGTCGTCGGAAAGCCCGAGTTCGGTGAAGACATCCTCCATCTGATCTTCATAAAGCAGGCTGTCGATGAATCCGTATTCGAGCGCCTCCTCGGGAAGCGTCACCTGCAGATTGTCGGTGATCCGGCGCATCTGCACCGAGTCGATGCCGCGGGATTCGCACACGGCGCCCGAAATGGTTCCCCACATCGAGTTCACCAGCGCCTGCATCTGCTCGCGGTTCGCCGGCGACATCTTGTCGAGGATGAACGGCTCCACGGCGCTCTTGTATTTGCAGGCCGTGGGGCGGAACACCTCGGCGCGGAGATCGAGCTTGTCCAGCAGTCCCTTGTAGAACATCACGTTCGAAGCCAGACCCGACCAGTCCATGCCGCCCTGGGGTTGGAGGTAGATCTTGTCGGCGACCGAAGCGAGGTAATACTGCCCTTGGGAATAGGTCTCATTGTAGGCGACGATGAACTTACCGCTCTGCTTGAATTCGAGCAACGCTTCGCGAAGCTCTTCCAGCAGGGCCGATCCCGTGACACCGCCTTCGCCGTTCATGCGCAGGTAGATACCCTTGATGCGGTCGTCGGCCCCGGCGGCCTCGATGGCCCGGAGCGCCTTGAACAGCGGCAGCTGCCGCGTGGTTTGAAGCGTCATCAGGTCGATGCCGGCCAGCGGATCGGACGAGGGGGCGTCGGTGAGCACCTCCGAGAAATCGATCTTCAGGACCGATTCGGGATGCACCGCAACGCTTTTCTCCATCGACCCGGCGATACCCAGCAGAATGAAGATCCAGAGGAAAAACACCAGGAACGTCCCCACGACGACCGCAAGGAGCCCGGCCAGAAAAGTCTTTACAAAATTCATAATACGTCTATTTTTGTTTATTCTTTGTTGTTTGCCTTCCATTTCCGAAGGGTGTATTCGCGGCTTTCAGCCGCGTTTACAAATCCGTTCCACCCCGGCTAAGAGCCGGGTGTTAAAAGCGATGCGCAAATTGTTGCGCATCAGATTCCATTCTGCGCTCCCTTCATCTAAAAGCCGTTTTTTAACCGGCCCTCAGGCAGGGGCTTACGGCGCAAAAACACGCGCCGTTTCTGCTGTGGCGGCTCGGCAACCATCAAGTTGCCTGCTCTCGCCTGCTGCCGCAGTTGTCGCAACGCAACCGGATTGTCTCCCGAGATTACGTCAAACTATCAATCAAAAATCCCTTCTTTGTCCGCAAATATAACGATATTTTACGAAAAACAAATAAAATTTATCGTTTTTCGATAAAAAAGTAAGACATGCACCATTAATTCTATAAATATACGTTATCTTTGTCAAAGACAAACCTTTCTTACTGCATGGAAGAAAAAATCAAACACCTGCTCGCTGCGGTCGTCCATCCCGAAACGGGACAGGACATCGTCACGAGCGGATTCATCGAACATACGGCCGCCGCAAACGGGAAAGTCACGGTCGTCCTGCGCTTCGCCAAAGCCCGCGATCCGTTCGCGGTGAAGATCAAGAACCAGGCCGAAGCCCTTTTGCGCGAGGCGTTTCCGGACGCCGAGGTGCTGGTGGTCGTCAAGGAGGGCGGCGCCGCACCGCGCCCCGAACCCAAGCTGCAGACCACGACGGGCGGCATCGCCAAAGTGATCGCCGTGGCTTCGGGCAAGGGCGGGGTAGGCAAGTCCACCGTCACGGCCAACCTAGCCGTAGCCCTGCGGAACATGGGTTTCCGCGTGGGCATTCTCGACGCCGACATTTACGGTCCCTCGCAGCCCAAGATGTTCGGCGTGGAGGGGTATGCCCCCGAAGCCGTTTCCGAAGAGGGGATGGACCGCATCGTCCCGGCC
Organism: uncultured Alistipes sp.; assembly: GCA_949840605.1. Next base: position 18,534 of record CATKXN010000020.1, on the reverse strand, counting down.
GAATCGATGGACATCCGGCTGATGTCGATCGGCTTCTTCATCAAACCGACCGACGCCCTGCTGTGGCGCGGGGCCATGGCCGTCAGCGCCCTGAAACAGATGATCCACCAGACCCGGTGGGGTACGCTGGACTTCCTGCTGGCGGACCTGCCTCCCGGCACGGGCGACGTGCACCTCTCGATCATCGGGGAGTTGAAGATCGATGCCGCAGTGATCGTCTCGACGCCGCAGCAGATCGCCGTGGCGGACGTCGTGCGCGGCGTGGAGATGTTCCGCAACGAAAACGTTAACATCCCCGTGGCGGGCATCATCGAGAACATGGCGTGGTTCACCCCTGCCGAACTCCCGGAAAACCGCTACTACATTTTCGGGCACGGCGGGGCCCGGGCTTTCGCCGAACGGAGCGGGGTGGATTTCCTGGGCGAAATCCCCATCGTGCAGTCGATCATGGACGGAGGGGAGGAGGGCCGCCCCGCGGCCGGGATCGATCCCCGCGTCGAAGAGTACTACCGGGCGATCGCCGAAAAGGTGGTTTCCAAAGTGATGAAAAACGGTTGATAACTCCCCCAACAACCTGTCGATAACCGTTGGAAAAATAGTGAAAAGTCGAGGGCCGAAAATTTGCTTTTTGAAAATGAGAAACCGTATAATCAGCTTTTCGCCGAAACCAAATTTTTTTATGAGAAGTTATGCCGGGGCCGCCGGGGCCGGAAACGGCACGGAATGTTAAAAACAAATGACTGTCGGTATGTCGACAACCGTTTTCAACAATTGTTATCTTTTTTTTATTTATATTGATTTTCAAATAAATAAAACTTAAAATAAAAAACATAAAAAGAGAAAAGTGTTGATTGGGAAATAACACCTCCGGTTGTCAACAATATCAACAGCTATTATATCTATTCTTCTTTATTATTTATAATTAATTAAAAGAATAAAAATAAAAAATGAACGCCGAAAACTCCGCCGCACTCCGCCGCCGCATCGAGGAACTCAAGCGGGAGAAAAACGCCGTGATCCTGGCGCACTACTATACGACCCCCGAGGTGCAGGCCGTAGCCGACTTCCTGGGCGACTCGCTCGCCCTGTCGGTGAGGGCGCAGTCGGTCGATGCTGACATCATCTGCTTCGCCGGGGTGCACTTCATGGCCGAGACCGCCAAGGTCCTCTGCCCTGAAAAAAAGGTGCTGATACCTTGTCCCGAGGCGGGCTGCTCGCTGGCCGAGTCGTGCGATGCCGCGGAATTCGCGGCTTTCAAGGCCCGGTATCCCGACCATTCGGTGGTCTCCTACGTCAACACCACGGTCGGCGTCAAGGCCCTGACGGATATCTGCTGCACCTCGTCCAACGCCTTGAAGGTCGTGGAGTCCATCCCCGCCGACCAGCCGGTGATCTTCGCCCCGGACCGCAACCTGGGCTCCTATATCCAGAAGCTGACCGGACGGCGGAACATGGTGCTGTGGAATGGCGCTTGCCATGTCCACGAAGAGTTTTCGCTCGAGAAACTTCTGAAACTCAAGCGAGAACATCCCGAAGCCAAAGTCGTCGCGCATCCCGAATGCCGCGCCTATATCCTCGAGGCGGCCGATTACGTGGGTTCCACGGCGGGCATTCTGGAGTATTGCGGGCGGAGCGATGCGCAGGCGTTTATCGTCGTGACCGAGTCGGGCATCCTGGCCGAGATGAGGAAACGCCATCCCGGAAAGACCTTCATCCCGGCGCCTCCCGACGACGAAACCTGCGCCTGCAACAACTGCCGGTATATGAAGATGGTGACCCTGGAGAATATCTGCGCCTGTCTCGAGAACGAAGCCCCCGAAATCCTGCTCGACGAGGAGGTGCGCCGGGCGGCGGAGCGGTCGATCGTGAATATGATCGCCCTTAAATAACGCTATCCGGAGATGAGAAAACTGCTGGTGCAAATAGCGCGTTGCAGGCGTTTTTTATGCCGTAATTTCGGCCATTGGCTGCTGAAATTCGACATAGAACGCTTTTTTACCTTCGGGTACATCTCCTCCATGCCCCAGCGTCAGTTGACGTTCGGCTATCTTTCGTATGCCTTGATCGGAGCTTTGCTGCTCTGTCTGCCCTTCATGACGAACGGTTCCGTCTCGTTCGTCGACAACCTCTTCTCGGCGATGTCTGCGGTTTCCACGACGGGACTTTCGACCGTGGATGTGGCGGTTTCCTATTCTTTCTGGGGGGAACTGCTGTTGCTGCTGCTGATCCAGCTCGGCGGTATCGGTTATATGACGATCTCGACCTTTGTCATGTACCGGGTGACCCGCCATTTCGTCGGGGTGCGCGCAAAGGCGTTTCAGACGCAGTTCGCCATGCCCGAGTGCATCACCTCGGGGCGCATGGTGACCAATATTATCCGCTATACGCTGATTTTCGAAAGCGTCGGAGCCTTGCTGCTTTACCTGTTTTTCCGCTCCGACGGGGTCGGGCAGCCGCTCTGGAGCGCCGTCTTCCACAGTGTTTCGGCGTTCTGTACGGCGGGTTTCAGCATCTATTCGGATAACCTGATGCAGTTTCGGACGCATGTTCCCGTGAATCTGATCATCATGACGCTGAGTTACGCCGGAGCCATGGGATTCATCGTGATTTCGGATCTGTGGCGCAAATTGACCCGCCGGGAATATCCGATAACGTTTACGACCCGGGTGATCCTGTGGATCACGGCGGGAGTGACGCTTTGGGGAACGTTGCAGCTTTTCTTTTTCGAACCTTCGTTTGCCCGGTACGGGGTGGGCGAACGGTTGCTGGTTTCGCTGTTCCAGACTATGTCGGCGATGACCACGGTGGGGTACAATACGGTGGACGTGAGTCTGCTGATGCCCGTTTCGCTCTTCGTGCTTACGATCGTCATGTATATAGGTGCTTCGCCCTCCGGAACGGGCGGCGGTCTGAAGTCGACCACCGTGTCCGCCGTGTTCGCCTTTATCAGGAGCCGCCTGGGAAAACGCCGGGAGGTGACGCTCGCCCGGAGGACGATTCCGGATTACCGTGTTCACGACGCATTGACCATCTTTATTTTTTATTCGTTCATATTCTTTCTCGGAACCTATCTGCTGACGCTTTTCGAATCGGAGCGGAGCGAATTCCTCGATCTGATGTTCGAAGCCGCATCGGCGCTGGGAACCGTGGGACTCTCTTCCGGCGTCTGCGCTACCCTTTCCGTCTGGGGAAAACTGATCCTGATCGTGCTGATGTTTATCGGGCGCGTCGGGGTGCTTACGATCGGCAATGCGATGCTGATACGTCTGGAACGGGAAGAGGGCGGCCGGCGAAAGGATGATTTGGTTGTTTGATGAATCATTGATTATTAAATACTGTTTTTTATGAAAAGAATTTTTTTACTGCTTGCTGCGGTGTGCGTCGCTCTTTCGGCCGCGGCGGACGAGGGCATGTGGATGCTGCCCTACCTCCAGAAGATGAATGCCCGGGATATGAAGGCCCGCGGCTGCAAACTCTCGGCCGAGGAGATTTACAGCATGAACCATTCGTCGCTGAAAGACGCCATCGTCATCTTCGGAGGCGGCTGCACGGGTGAGATCGTCTCGCCCGACGGACTGCTCTTCACCAACCACCACTGCGGCTACGGGTCGATCCAGGCCCTGTCGTCGGTGGAGCATGACTACCTGAAAAACGGCTTCTGGGCCATGTCGCGCGCCGAAGAGATTCCCGCTCCGGGGCTCAAGGTGCGCTTTATCCGCAAGATCGTCGACGTGACGTCCGACGTGCTGGGCGCCGTGCCCGACATCGCCGGCGGCGAGGAGCGTTCGCGCCTGGTCGCAGAACATGCGGAGGCCGTGAAGAACCGCTTCGAGACGGAGAACCCCGGCATGGAGATTTCGGTGAAACCCTTCTTCGGGGGCAACCAGTTCTTCGCCTTCGTGATCGAGGTCTTTTCGGACGTGCGGCTGGTCGGCACGCCCCCGACGTCGATCGGCAAGTTCGGCGGCGACACCGACAACTGGATGTGGCCACGTCATACGGGCGATTTCTCGGTTTTTCGGGTCTATGCCGGACCCGACAACAAGCCGGCCGCCTACGCGCCCGAAAACCGCCCTTACAAGGCCGATAAGTTCCTGAAAGTTTCGCTGAACGGTTACGACGAGGCGGACTTCGCGATGATCATGGGTTTCCCGGGGTCGACGCAGCGTTACATGACCTCCTACGAGATCGACCGGATGCTGGAGGTGGAGAATCCCCAGCGCATCTTCATCCGCGGCGAACGGCAGGCGATCCTCAAGGAGGATATGGCCGCCAGCGACAAGGTCCGCATCCAGTATGCGTCGAAATACGCCCAGTCGTCGAACTACTGGAAGAATTCGATCGGCATGTCGCGCGGTATCAGGAGGCTGGACGTGAAGAGCCGCAAGCAGGAGCAGGAAGCCGCATTCCGCGCGTGGGCGGCCAGGAACACGCTGCCGACCGAAGGGTATGCGGATGCTTTGGACAAGATCCGCGAATCGGTGGAGGAGACGCTTCCCTATTATGCGTCGTTGCAGTATTTGCAGGAGGCGTTCCTGCGGGCCGTGGAGATCCTTACCCCGGCGCGCTATTCGGGTTCGCTGAAAGGCGACGCGCTGGAGAAGGCCCTGAAAGGTTTCTATAAGGATTACAACATGCCCACGGACCGCCGTGTCGCCAAGCGGATGTTCCGGATCGTCCGGGAGAACTGCAAGGAGCTGCCTTCGGTGTTCGCCGAGGTGATCGACAAGCGTTTCGGCGGCGATACGGATGCCTATGTGGATTATCTCTACGACAATTCGGTCTTTGCCGACGAACAGCGGGCGCTGGAGGCCGTGAAGTCGGGCAAAGAGCTTAAGGAGGACCCGGCGGCGGTGCTGAGCGAGTCGATCGTCGGGAAGATGCGCGAACTGAGTAAGGCCCAGCAGGCCGGGCGTCAGAAATATGCCGACGGCCACCGGCTTTACATCGCCGGTCTGATGCGCATGCAGCCCAAGAAGGCGTGGGCTTCGGACGCCAATTTCACGATCCGTCTGACCTACGGGCGTGTGCTGCCCTACAATCCCGCGGACGGTATCCGCTACAACTATTACACGACGCTCAAAGGCGTGATGGAAAAGGAGAATCCCGCCAATCCGACGGAGTTCACCGTACCTGCGAAACTCAAGGAACTCTACGCTGCGAAGGATTTCGGCCGTTATGCCAACGCCCGGGGCGAGCTTCCGACCTGCTTCCTGGCCGACTGCGACATCACGGGCGGCAACTCGGGATCGCCGGTGCTGAACGCTAAGGGATCGCTCATCGGACTGGCTTTCGACGGCAACTGGGAGGCGATGTCGGGCGACGTGGCTTTCGAGCCCGAGTTGCAGCGCACGATCGCCGTGGACGTGCGTTACGTACTCTTCGTCATCGACAAGTTCGCCGGCGCCGGATGGCTGTTGGATGAACTGCGGTTCGAGTAAATCCGGATTTTCCGGCGGAACAAAAGAGGCGCGCCTTTCGGGATGCGCCTCTTTTTATGTACGATCTTTCACAAAATAAGGGTTTTTAGTGCTCGAATATCTCAAAATTTAGTAATTTTGACAGAAATTAGTAATACTGTATCTACTTTACATATGGCAAAAGAGTTCAAACGCTACCTCGTGACATCCGCGCTCCCCTACGCCAACGGCCCCGTGCATATCGGCCACCTGGCGGGAGTTTACATACCTTCGGACATCTATACCCGTTACCTGCGGCTCAAGGGCTGCGACGTGATCTCGGTCTGCGGATCGGACGAACACGGCGTGCCCATCACCATCAAGGCCCGCAAGGAGGGTGTGACGCCCCAGCAGATCGTGGATCGCTACCACGCGCTGATCAAGAAATCGTTCGAGGGGCTGGGCATGTCGTTCGACATCTATTCGCGGACCTCGTCCGAGACGCACGCCGAAACCGCTTCGGCCTTTTTCCGGAAACTCTACGACGAGGGCAAGTTCATCGAAAAGACCTCGATGCAGTATTACGACGAGGAGGCGCAGACCTTCCTGGCCGACCGTTACATCGTCGGTACGTGTCCCAAGTGCGGCAACGACCGCGCCTACGGCGACCAGTGCGAGAAGTGCGGCTCTACCCTCTCGCCCGACGAACTGATCGAACCCCACAGCGCCGTGTCGGGTTCGGTGCCCGTGAAACGCGAAACGAAGCATTGGTACCTGCCTCTGGACCGCTATGAGGAGTTTCTCCGCGAATGGATTCTGGAGGGACACAAGGAGTGGAAAACGAACGTTTACGGGCAATGCAAGAGCTGGCTCGACGGCGGGCTTCAGCCGCGTGCCGTGAGCCGCGACCTCGACTGGGGCATTCCGGTTCCCGTGGAGGGCGCCGAAGGCAAGGTGCTCTATGTGTGGTTCGATGCTCCGATCGGATATATATCTGCTACAAAGGACCTTACGCCTGATTGGGAGAAGTACTGGAAGTCGGAGGACACCAAGATGGTGCACTTTATCGGCAAGGACAACATCGTGTTCCACTGCATCGTGTTCCCCTCGATGCTGAAGGCGCACGGGGATTATATCCTGCCCGAGAACGTACCGGCCAACGAATTCCTGAATCTCGAGGGCGACAAGATCTCGACCTCGCGCAACTGGGCCGTGTGGTTGCACGAATACCTCGAGGAGTTCTCCGGCAAGGAGGACGTACTGCGTTATGTGCTGTGCGCCAATGCTCCCGAGACTAAGGACAACGACTTTACGTGGAAGGATTTCCAGGCCCGCAACAACAACGAACTGGTAGCCGTGCTGGGCAATTTCGTCAACCGGGCGCTGGTGCTGACGCAGAAATACTACGGCGGCAGGACACCGGCCTGCGGCGAGCTGAACGATTACGACCGTCAGACCGTTGCCGAGGTGGCCGCCGTGAAGGCTTCGCTCGAGGCGAATATCGAGAATTACCGCTTCCGCGAGGCGCTGAAAGACGCCATGAACATCTCGCGCATCGGTAATAAATACCTCGCCGACACCGAGCCGTGGAAGGTGATCAAGAGCGATCCGAAACGGGTGGAGACCATCCTCAATATCGCCCTACAGATCACGGCGAATACAGCCATCGCCATCGAACCTTTCATGCCGTTCTCGGCGGCGAAGATTCTCGGGATGCTTGCCGTCGGGAAATTCAGCTGGGAGCGTCTGGGAGCGATGGACCTGATTCCTGCCGGACACGCGATCGGCGAGCCCGCCCTGCTGTTCGAAAAGATCGAGGACGACGTCATTCAGCGCCAGCTGGATAAACTCGCCGCGACGAAGGCTGCCAATGAAGCCATTGAAAAGAATCAAACCGTTGAACCTCAGAAAGATACGATTCAATTCGACGATTTTCAGAAAATGGATATTCGCGTTTCGACGATTTTGGAGGCCGAAAAGGTGGCTAAAACCAAGAAACTGTTGAAACTGACGGTTGATACGGGTATCGACAAACGGGTGATCGTATCGGGAATCGCAGAACATTTCACGCCCGAAGAACTGGTCGGCAAGCAGGTGCTCGTATTGGTGAACCTCGCACCGCGCGAGTTGAAGGGTATTCTCTCCAACGGGATGATTCTGATGGCGGAAGATGCTTCGGGAAAATTACGTTTGCTGCAGCCCGCCGAAACGACCCATAACGGGGCTGTCGTCGGATAGACGAAAAATGAATCGAACGAATTTCGGAATTCTTTAACACTGATTGATATGGAAACAACAGATTGGAGCGCCTTGGGTTTTGACTATTGCAAGACCGATTGGAATGTCCGCTACGCTTACACCGACGGGAAATGGAGCCCGATGGAGGTTACGCAGGACGAATATATCAAGATGCATATGTCGGCTTCGTGCCTGCATTACGGCATCGAACTCTTCGAGGGTCTGAAAGCCTTCCGCGGTATCGACGGCAAGGTCCGCCTTTTCCGCGTCGCTGACAATGCACGGCGTCTCCAATCGTCGGCCGAGCGTCTTTGCCTGCCGGTACCTTCGATCGAAATGATCGTCGATGCCTGCGTCGAAGTAGTCCGGCGCAATGAGCGTTTCATCCCTCCCTACGGTACGGGTGCTTCGCTCTATCTGCGTCCCGTGATGTTCGGAACGACGGTCGGTCTGGGTGTGAAACCAGCCAAGGAAGCCCTGCTGATCGTTTACTGCTCGCCCGTGGGCGCCTATTTCAAGGGCGGTATCAAGCCGATCCGTGTCGCTGTCGACCGGGAACAGGACCGCGCTGCTCCACGTGGAACGGGCGACGTTAAGGTCGGCGGCAACTATGCGGCCAGCCTGCTTTCGGGAGAAAAGGGGCACGAAATGGGGTATTCCAATATTATGTATCTCGATGCCGCCGAACATAAGTACATTGAAGAGTGCGGCGCTGCTAATTTCTTCGGCATCAAAGAGGGTAAGTATATCACTCCTAAATCACCTTCGGTGCTCCCCTCGATTACCAACATGAGTCTTCGTCAACTTGCCCGGGATATGGGTCTGATCGTCGAAGAGCGTCATATTCCGGTCGAAGAGCTGGCTACTTTCGAGGAATGCGGAGCCTGCGGAACGGCTGCCGTTATCTCCCCTATCGGTTATGTATACGATATGCAGACTAAGGCTGAATATAAATATGGCGAGGAAGTCGGCAAAAATTGCCTTGAACTTTATACCCGTTTACAGGATATTCAGTATGGTCGCGCTGAGGATAAGTACGACTGGTGTACGGTTGTATTGTAATCTACCCATGTAACAGATAAGGGCCGCCTTTCGGGCGGCCCTTATCTGTTTGCTCCACGTGGAACGTTTATTGTCTTTGTTATATAATGGTTCCACGTGGAACTTTTATCGTCCGAATTTTATCAGCAGGACGTTGACGTCGGCCGGAGAGACGCCGGGTATTCGTGACGCCTGCCCTATCGTTGTCGGCCGGATGCGCGACAGTTTTTGGCGGGCTTCGATAGTCAGCGAATTCATCGAATAGAAATCGAAATCGCTCGGAATAGAGATATTTTCGAGCCGGCGGAGCTTCTCGGCGATGAATTTCTCGCGTTCGATGTAACCCTTATATTTGATCTGTATCTCTGCCTCCTCGATCACCTCGGCATCCATCTCGTTTTCGGTGATGAATTTTTTCAGTTTGGGAAGGACCGTTTGCAGGGATTCGAAGGTGACGTTGTTGCGCATCAGGATGTCGTACAGCTTCCTGCCCTGCGTCAAAGGCTCCGAATCGACCGATTTCAAATAGTCGTTTATTTCAGCTGCTTTGATACTCTGCCGGCGTGCATACTCTACAAGCGATTCTACGAGCGTATTTTTTTTGACGAAATGATCGTATCTTTTTTGCGAAATCAGTCCGATTTCGTATCCTAACGGAGTGAGCCGGATATCGGCATTGTCCTGCCGGAGCAGGATGCGGTACTCGGCCCGCGAGGTGAACATGCGGTACGGTTCGTCGACCCCCTTGGTCACCAGATCGTCGATCAGCACGCCGATATAGGCTTCGTCGCGTTTCAGCACGATGGGTTCCTCCCCTGCCAGCGCCCGGTGTGCATTGATTCCGGCCATCAGACCTTGTGCTGCGGCCTCTTCGTACCCGGTCGTTCCGTTGACCTGTCCGGCGAAATAGAGTCCCGAAACCAGCTTGGTTTCGAGGGAATGATGCAGCTGCGTAGGCGGGAAATAGTCGTATTCGATGGCATATCCGGGACGATAGATATGCAGATCCTCGAATCCTTTGATCTTGTGCAGCGCTTTCCATTGCACCTCCCAGGGCAGCGACGATGAAAAACCGTTGAGGTAGTATTCGTTGGTCGTGCGGCCTTCGGGTTCCAGGAAAAGTTGATGCTGGTCTTTGTCGGCGAAGGTCCGTAGTTTGTCCTCGATCGAGGGACAGTAGCGCGGACCGATGCCGCAGATGGTTCCGTTGAACAAGGGCGACTGGTCGAAACCGCTGCGCAGGATGTCGTGAACTTCGGCGGAGGTATAGACCAGAAAACACGGCAGTTGGTCTTTAACCGGCTGTGTATCAGTGGAGAATGAAAACTTGGCAGGCTTCTCGTCGCCGTACTGGGGTTCGAGCCGTTCGAAATCGATGGTCCGGGCGTCGAGACGCGCCGGGGTGCCGGTTTTCATGCGTCCGGTCTCGAAACCGATTCGGCGGAGGCATTCGGTGATGCCGTGCGAGGCGGCGTCCCCCGCCCTGCCGCCTTCGGCGTGCGAGGTTCCGCAGTGCATCAGTCCCCCGAGGAAGGTCCCCGCGGTGAGCACGACGGCGCGGCAGGTGAATTCGACCCCCATGCGGGTCCGGACCCCCGTGATACGGTGCATCTGCGCGGCGGACCGGAGGTTGTCCCGGTTCGGGTCCGCTTCTGAGCCCGGGGTGTTCGGTTGTGCGGAGGTCGTGTGCAAGGCGTCATCGAACAGCAGTTCGGTCGCCGCATCCTGCCAGATATAGAGGTTCCAGGTGTTTTCCAGCGTATGGCGCCACTCTTCCGAGAAGCGGGTCTTGTCGCATTGCGCCCGGGGGCTCCACATCGCGGCGCCTTTCGACCGGTTGAGCATCCGGAACTGGACGGTCGTCAAGTCGGTGATGCGGCCCATCTGGCCGCCAAGAGCATCTATCTCTCTGACAATCTGTCCTTTGGCTACTCCGCCGACTGCCGGATTGCACGACATGGAGGCCATTTTGCCCATGTCCATCGTGAGCAGCAGCGTACGCGAACCCAATCGTGCGGCGGCCGAGGCGGCTTCGCATCCGGCGTGTCCGCCGCCGATGACGATGATGTCGTAATCGAGTGTCATTGTTCTTCGATTTTATACTTTTCCGGAGCTTCACCGGCGGAGGTCGAAGCCTTGCCGGCGATCAGCGCCTCGAAGTCGATCTTGTCCCATTTTACTTCGTCTGCGGGCAGTTCCAGGGAGTAGAAATCGACCATATCCATTTCGAGCCCGGTCTCGAAAGGGGCGTAAAGTTCGTGAAAACAGGTCGTGTTTTCATCGTTGCAGAAGGCGAATACGGCTATCTTGCGTACGGTATCCACGATGTGGATCTCCACCCGGTCGATATCCGAAAATCCGGCCGATGTCCGGAGACGGTAATGCGTGGGGGTGACGCGTTCAGCCGCCCCGATCAGCGACGGACAGGGGCCGTCCATGAATTGCCGGACGAACAGCGAATCGGAAATCCACACCGGATAGGGGGTGAAGCCATCGACGTAATAACGGCCCCCGAAGGAGCGGACCGGCGTCCAGCTGCGCGGCAGTTCTTTCAGTGCGGCATGGTGCGGAAGCGGCTCCGGATGGCTTTTTTTGATCCCGCGCAGCAGGGAGGTGAAATCGTTCCATTCCCTCTCGTTCTGCGGCGAAAGGACGGTGAAATTCACATTGTCGGCCGGTTGGGGAGCTCTCCGGATGAAGACCCTGTAATGGTTCGTGTCGCTGCCGAGCGGGTATTCCTCGACGAAAAGGAACGTCGTATCGTTTTCCACGAAGGGGCCCCACCGTTTGCGGCTTCCATCCCGGTAAATCCAGGGTCCGGGCTCGGCATCCGGCTGCTTCTCTTCTGCCGTGGCCGGTTCCGGAATCACGATTTCAGGAGCATCGACGCTCCCGTTTGCGACCGTGTCCGACGTGCGGCGGCCCAGACACCCGGCGGAAAGTGAAACGGCGAGAATGAACGGGATGAGTTTTTTCATGTACGGGACGTTATTTTGCGGTGTTCTCCCAGAATTTCAGGTATTTGTCCTCCTTGCGGTGCATCTGCGCATTGGTGCGGGGGGTTTTGTCGCCCTGGCCGCAGAGGTGCAGCACTCCGTGGACCACCACCCTGCGCATCTCCTGCAGCGTCGTGAAGCCGTATTGACGGGCGTTGTCGGCCACGGTCTCGACGTCGATGAAGATATCGCCCGAGACGATCCGCGTCTCTTTGCGGTCGCTGTAATCGAAGGTGATGACATCCGTGAAATAATCGTGCCCGAGGTATTGGCGGTTCATCTCCAGCAGGCGCTGCGCCGAGCAGAAGATGTAGGCGACGTCGCCCAGCGTGTAGCCTTCCTTTTCGGCCACGCCCTGCAGCCACCGGGCCGTGAGGCGTTTCTGAGGGAGGCGGTAGGAGCAGTCGTCGGTATAGTATTTGACAGCCATTTTCGTCGTTGTTCGGTTGTGCCGTCCCGGGGCTTCGGTGCGGTGGCGGATGCCGTGCCGGTTGCCGGACAGACCCGCGGGGACCGGCGGTTCTATTTGAAACAGTCCTCGGCGCGCATCTTCTGCCCGGGGTTGGGCGGGTAGATGCCGAAGACGAGTTTGTATTCGGTTTCCATCGTCATCACGTTGACCGACGAGCCGATGGTTCCCAACTGTTCGTTTCTTGCCACTTTACGGCCTTTCTCGACGCAGATCGTCCCCAGGTTGGCATAGGATGTTATGTATTCGCCGTGGGCCACGTAAACGTCGTATTTGTTCGTAATGCGGTTGCGCTTGACGTCGACGACCTTTCCGTCGTAGATCGAGATCACGTGAGCGCCTTTCGGACCCGTGATTTCGGCCATGTTCTCCTTGTAGCGTTTCACGCGCCCGGCCGTGACGGGAAGCCGCAGTCCCGAGGTCTTCGTCGAGAACGAGGCGCCTTCGGTGTTTCCCTTCGTGAGCTTGCGCAGTTCGCTGACCGCCACATCCAGCTGCTGCTCCTGCGACATCTTGCGCTGGAGGGCCTGTTTCTCCTTCTGCGACAGCGTACGGATGCTGGCTTTGGCGTTGCGGGCGTCGCGCTGGAGTTTTTCGCGCTGGGCCGAGAGGCTTTGCGTCACCGAATCGAGCGAACGCTTGCGAAGGTCGAGCTCCTCCTTTTCGCGACGCACCTGAACCGTAAGCTCCTCGATGTCGCGCAGTTTGCGTTCGCGCAGCGAGGCGACCTCGCGCAGGGCGGTGATCTTGCGGGCTACGTCCGTAAAGTCGCGCGACGAGAAAAGGAAAGTCAGGTAATTGTTGTGCCGGTAGTTGCGGTAGGCTTCGCGCACCATCTCCCCGTACTGCGCGCGGTCGCGTTCGAGCGTTGCCGAGAGGTTGCCGGCCACGCTGTCCGTGCGGGCGATCTCCTCGCGCAGCAGGCGGGCCTGCTTCTCGGTCTCGTCGAGCAGCTGGTTCCGGGAGTCGATCTGGCGCGCCAGGCGGCGGACCCGCTCCTCGGTGGCCGAACGGCCTTTCTGGAGCTTGGAGATCTCCCGTTCCTCGGTGGCGATCCGTTTTTCGAGGGACGCGATGACCTTCTTCTGCGCCTCGATGCGGTTGTCGATGGTCTGCTGGGCCACGGCCGCAAAGGCGAAGAGCAGGAAGACGAGGGGCAGCGTGTGGAGAGGTTTCATGGGCGGATTATTCGGCGGTTTCAGGACGCTTGACGGGCTGTTCCAGCCGCAGCTCGATCTGCCGGGCGTCGTATCCCTTTTCGAGGGCGCGTTTCCAGTAGACCTCGGCCATGAACTGTTCGCCCAGTTCGTGAAGGATGTCGCCGTAGTGGACCATCAGCTCGGGGCTTTTCTGCCCGTCGAGCGCCACGGCCTTTTGCAGGACCTTCTTGGCTTCGTCCGTGCGCCCCAGCTTGAAGAGCACCCACGCATGGGTGTCCAGAAAGGTCGGGTTGTTGTCGGTGAGCGCCACCGCGCGGCTCGACATCGAGAGCGCCCGTTCGAGGTCGCGCTCCTCCAGCGAAAGGAAATAGGCGTAGTTGTTGAGCACCATCGGGTTGTCGGGGCTGTACGCCAGGCTGCGCTCGTAGGCTTTGTAACACTCCTTCATGGCTTTGCGGTAGGGACCCGAACGCCCCTCCTTCGCCGTGCGGCTTTCGTCCAGTCCGGGGACCTCCGCGGCGGCCTGCTGGTGCCACGTGTCGCCGATCATGCCCCAGATCACGCCCCGCAGCGAATCGGTGTCAGCATAGCGGAGCGATTCCCTGTAGGCTTTGACCGCCTGGCCGTACTGCTTCGAACTGTTCATCACATGCCCTTTCGAGATGTGGAAATCGACCTTGTCGGGGAAGAGCTCCAGGGCTCTGCCGACGTATTTTTCCACCGAGTCGGGGTGTTGGAGATAGGTCTCGATGTCGATCACCGTCCGGTAGAAATCCTCCGCGGGCGGCCGGTCCCCGAGCCGGCTCTTGTAGAGCGCGAGAGCCTGTTCCAGTTCGCCCGAGGCGATCAGGTGGTTGGCGTAGAGTTCCACGACGCGCCTGTCGTCGGGATAGCGGATCGCCAGGATCGAGGCCAGGTCGTTGAGCAGGTAGTAATATTCGCGGTAGAAGCGTCTGTCGGAGGTGAACTGTTCGAAACGCTTGACTTTCGTTTCGAGAGGCAGGGCGTCCGAGAGAAAGAGTTTCCGCGTGACGGCCAGCAGCGAACGGTAGTCCTGCCGCGCGGTGTGGAAATCGGCCAGCGACATCAGCGTCTGTACGTTCGCGGAGTCGATCCGCAACGCACGGCCGTATTCGGCGAGGGCCAGCGAATCCTTGCCGTCGAGGCCGTAGAGATCGGCCAGCACGACGTGGTGCTGCGCTTCGTAGGGTGCGGCCTCGACCATCGCACGGGCTTCGTCGACGGCCTTGCCGATCTGGTTCGTGGCGATCAGCATCCGCCGTTTCATGTCGCTCAGCAGCGGGATGCGCCCGAAGCGCAGCTCCGCCGAATCGAGCGTCGCAAGGGCCATGAACGGCGACCGTTTCTGTTCGTAGAGGGCCGCCACGATGCGGTAGTTGTCCGGGTCCCTGGGATCGTTCTCCAGCAGACGGCGGTAGACTTTCAGCGCCTCGTCGAGACGGTCGGACATGATCAGCGCCTGCCCGTAGAACTGGTGGTACCACTTGTTCGCGGTGTCGAGCCGATGGGCGCGGCGGGCCATTTCGACGGCCTCTTCGGGCGACGAGTTCAGGAGGTTCCCGGCCAGTTCATACCAGGCCGGGGCATAGGTCGAATCGTTGCGGACCGCTTCGAGGAACAACTCCCGGGCCCGGGCCGTGTCGCCCGAGATGACGTTTTGCTTGATCCCCTCGGTGTAGAGCCATACGCTGCGCAGCGAATCGGGATACCCGGGCGTTTCCGCAGGGCCCTTCCCGGCGACGAACGCCGAAAAGAAGAGCAGGCAGAAAAGCGTTGTCGCTGTCAGGCGTTTCATGGGCGGTGCGGGTTTAGAGCGCTTCGTCGAACTGGTGGAGGAACCGCACGTCGTTTTCGAAATAGAGACGCAGGTCTTTCACGCCGTATTTGAGCATGGCGATACGCTCAATACCCATGCCGAACGCGAATCCCGAATATTTTTCGGGATCGATACCGTTGGCTTTCAGTACATTCGGGTCCACCATGCCGCAGCCCATGATCTCCAGCCATCCCGTGCCCTTGCAGACCGGACATCCCTTGCCGCCGCAGAGGTTGCACGAGACGTCCACCTCGGCCGAAGGCTCCGTGAAGGGGAAATACGACGGGCGCATGCGGATCACCGTCTGCTCGCCGAAGACCTCCTTGGCGAAGTACAACAGCGACTGTTTCATGTCGGCGAACGAGACGCCTTCGTCGATGTAGAGGCCCTCGATCTGGTGGAAGATGCAGTGCGCGCGGTAGGAGATGGCCTCGTTGCGGAACACGCGGCCGGGGCATATGACGCGGATGGGGGGCTTCTGGCGCTCCATCGTGCGGACCTGGATCGACGAGGTGTGCGTGCGCAGCAGGATATCGGGGTCCTTCTCGATGAAGAACGTGTCCTGCATGTCGCGCGCCGGGTGTTCGGGCGGGAAGTTCAGGGCCGAAAAGACGTGCCAGTCGTCCTCGATCTCCGGGCCGTCGGCCACGGTATAGCCCAGTCGGGAGAAGACCTCGACGATCTGGTTCTTGACCAACGAGATCGGATGGCGCGATCCGAGGCGTTCGGCCGAGCCGGGGCGCGTCAGGTCGTCCGTCCGGGCGGCGTTGTCCGCCGCGGCGTTCTGCAACTGCTCGCGCAGGGTGTTGATGCGTTCCGTGGCCTCGTTTTTGAGGCGGTTCAGCTGCTGTCCCAACTCGCGCTTGAGTTCGGGGGCAACCGTCTTGAACTCCTCCATCAGGGCGGTCAGCTCGCCTTTCTTGCCGAGGATTTTGATGCGGAATTCCTCGATTTCGGCGGCGGCTTTGGGCTTAAACTCCTCGACTCGTCGGAGGAGTTCATTGATTTTGTCGGTCATATTTTGCTCGTGTTTCTTTTTTGTCTACTTTTGAGAGATATCGTAGTAACGTGCAAAGTTATAAAAAAATTGAGATATGTTGCGTAAAATCGGCTCATTTGTCGGGATGCTCCTGCTGGCTGCGCTCCCCGTCACGGCCCAGAAGGTCGGCGTGGTGATGAGTGGCGGCGGTGCGAAGGGGCTTTACCATATCGGCGTCCTGGAGGCGCTCGAGGAGAACGGCGTACCGATCGACTACGTGGCCGGCACCTCGATGGGTTCGATCATCGCGGCCATGTATGCCGCCGGATATTCCCCGACGGAGATGCGCTCGATCGTCAGTTCCGGCGTGGTCCGCGAGTGGGTGTCGGGGCGCATCGACCCCAACCGCTACATGGCCTACTACCGGCAGCTGGGGAACAATCCCGGCTTCCTGAGCATGCGCATCGACGTCGAGGGACCCGCCGGGAAACGGCTGCGGGCCCCCCGGAACCTGATCTCCTCGACGCAGATCGACATGGCCCTCACGGAGCTGTTCGCCCCGGCGACGGCTGCTGCGGACGGAAATTTCGACCGCCTGATGGTCCCCTTCCTCTGCGTGGCCAGCGACATGAACCACCGCGGACCGGTGGTGATGCGCCGCGGCGACCTGAGCGAGGCGGTCCGTTCGTCGATGTCCATTCCGCTGGTTTTCAAACCCATGAAGGTCGATTCGATGCTGCTCTACGACGGCGGCATCTACGACAACTTCCCCTGGAAGCCCCTCGACCGGGATTTCCGGCCCGATCTGATCGTCGGGTCGATCTGCACCGAGGGCAACACCCCGCCCAGCGAGCGGAGCAACATCATGGACCAGGCCTTCATGCTGGCCATGCACGACACCGACTACACGCTGCCCGCCGATCGCAGCGTTACGATCCGCCGGGCCGTGGACGTCAACATGCTCGACTTCGACCAGGCCGAAGCGATCATGGATGCCGGTTACGAGGACGCTATGGCGGCGATGCCGCAGCTGCTCGAAAAGATCGGCGAGCGACGCGATTCGGCCTACTACGCGGCGCGGCGCGCGGCGTTCCGCGGGAAATGCCCGCCGCTGGTCTTCAACGACTACAAGCTCGAGGGGCTGAAACGTGCCCAGCGGGAGTATATCCGCGATTTCGTGCAGGTGGACCGCCGCACGCCGGGCGTTC
This sequence comes from uncultured Alistipes sp., assembly GCA_949840605.1. The sequence goes on along the minus strand of CATKXN010000020.1, from coordinate 1,207 downwards.
AGCGACCGATGGGCTTCGAAGAGCTGAAGGACAATCTTTTCGAGGTGCTTGCGGGCGGTGACTTCACGATGGATTTCCCCGTCGTGCGTTACGATTCGGTCCGGAAGGGCTATTCGTTCGAAGCCCGGTTCGGCACGCGGCCCAATTTCCAGATCACAATTGGCGGAAATATCTCCTCGACGGCTTTCAACCAGGCCTACATCGGCGTCAACCACCACTGGATCGGCCGCGTGTCGCAGCAGCTGGGGGCCGATCTCTACCTGGGACCCATCTATACGTGGGGTGCGGTCGGCGGCCGCACGGATTTCTATGCCTGGAAGCCGATTTTCCTCGACTATTCCTACAATTTCGCGGTCCGCAATTTCCGCCACGGCTATTTCGGCAACGTCACCAAGGTCCGCAATGCCGAGCAGGTCAAGAACAGCGAGAGCTTCTTCTCGACGGCCGTGGGGATGCCTCTGACCCACCGCAGCGTCCTGACGCTGCGCGCCAACGCCGGACACATCAACTACCGGTACGATTCGGACGTGCTGTTCGCCGACGACACCGACCATTCGCGCTTTTCGTTCTTCGGCCTGCGGGCCGGGATCGCCCGCAATACGCTCGACAAGTTCCTCTATCCCCGGCGGGGTTCGGACCTGCAGCTCTCGGCCATCTTCGTCACCGGGCGCGACAAGTACCAGCCTTACGATTCGGGACGCTTCATCTCGCGCGAGACCCGCCAGTGGTTCGGAGGACGATTTACGTGGGACAAGTTCTTCGATGTGCCGGGGGTCAGCTGGTTTTCGTTCGGCTTCAACGTGGATGCCGTCCTGACGAACCATCCGACGTTCCGGACCGCATCCGCGACGCTGATGTCGATGCCCGACTACGCGCCCGTCTCGCATATGCAGATGGTCTACATGCCCGACTACCGGGCCCGGCGCTTCGTGGCCGGCGGGCTGATGCCGACCTTCGACCTGATGCCCAATTTCTTCTTCCGCACGGGATTCTACGCCATGTACCGCGACAAGCGCGATTTCAATCCGCTCGGGGAGCCCGACCGGCGCTGGCACTATGTCGCCGAGGCGTCGCTGGTCTATCACACGCCGATCGGCCCCGTGAGCCTCGCCCTGACGAAATACGAGGTGCAGAACTGGAAGAACATGTACCTGACCTTCAATTTCGGTTATGCGATTTTCGCCCCCAAGGGAACGTTTTATTGATC
>CATKXN010000019.1 GCA_949840605.1 uncultured Alistipes sp. | reverse complement strand
CGAAACATACTCTGAAAGGTACGATCGGCGGGGTGAAGATTGACTGTATCGCGCATCGGTATAAATCTCTGAGACCTCCCCATATGGAATCGGGATTGCGGCTCTATGACATGGAAGACATTATCGCCATGAAACTCGCGGCGATCATCAGGCAGATCGTCGTGGCGTAGGTATGGCGTCCGACATGGAAGGTCAGTTTCTTGTCGATGCCGCATAAGGCGGCGATACGCTTCAGGGAGCGGTCCACCGTATTCAGATGCGGCATGAACGCGAAGACGCATTCCGCACCGTCCCGATAACGTTCCAGAATGGACAGGGCCGCAGGCAGCAGTTTGACGACATACTGCGTGTCCGTCTTGCAACGGTTACCTGTGACCCACCAGTCGCCGTGCGCATCCTGTTCGAACTGTTTCCAAGCAAGGGATTTCAGATCCGTGTAGCAGATGCCCGTAAAGCAGGAGAAGAAGAACAGGTCACGGATGATGCGCTGTTTCTTCGTGCGGAGCGCAGCGTGCTGAAGGGTGAGGATTTCTTCCTCTTTCAGGAAGGCACGTTCCGGCGCGGGTTCGTTGTAACGGTACGAGGCGAACGGGTTGCGGGGCATGATCCCGTCGTTGAAGGAGACCTAGACCACATTAATCAGGCAGTCCAGATAACGGCAGATGCTTGTAAGTTTGAGATTGCGTTCCGTTTTCAGATAGACATGAAACTGTTCGATGAAGGACTGTTCCAGTTCGGCAAGGGCGATGTCGCTCACATGGTATTTCGCCGTAAGGAACGCCTGCAGGTGTTTCATCGTGGCAAGATAACGGTACCACGTGTTTTTCGAGCGGTCGACGCCGATACGCCCGTGCAGATCCTCCGTGAAACTGCGGAAAGTCTCCAGCAGGGTGCGGTAACGTTTCCCGAAACCCAGCCAGGCGTTCTTGACCTTCTCGGCCGTCACATAGCTTTCCCGGTCGCGGATATCCCGTTAATGGCAGTCGAGCTGCGGGCGGATCTCGTCCAGATGGCGATTGATGCGGTCGACTTCGAGACTCCGCCCCTTGGCACGGCCCCCCCCCGGACTTCCCACAAACGCTCCGGAACGGTGAGTTTCGCACTGAACTGCGAAATCGTACCGTTGACCGTGATGCGGCCCATGACAGGAACCGCTGACTGTGTTTTTGCCTTGTTCCTTTTCAGGTAGAACAGAACCTTAAACGTGCTGCGCATAAACTCTGCTTTTTTAGGGGTACAAAACTAATTTTAGCAGAGCCTTCCCACAAGATGAATGGAAATGCAATAGGCGGTAAATCACCATTTTAGGAAATGAGAAGCATTCCCGAACAAGGTAATGTTTTGGAAACCGAACCCTCGTTCGACGATGCCGCCGGCTGGCCATTCGAAAGCTTCTACAGGACGAAACGAAAAACAGCCTGATTATCAATACCACTGCGCTTATTTGCCGATTTTGAGGATTTGTTGTACTTTTGGCGGCAAAAGGTAGCGCCAAAACCATCCGCCTGTCGCTTTCGCGGGAACACCGCTCGGCTGCGATAAAACGGGCGCCTTCGCGGGTTTGCGAGCAAACCCGCCCCGTTTTTTACGCTCCGCCTTCCCGGTGTTCTTTTTCCGCTGCAAGCGATAATGCGGAATTGTTCAGCCGGGTGGGCGCCGGGTGGGCGGAAAGCATTCCGGCAGGTTGCTCGCCTCCTAAAACCGACATCTTACGCCGGCGGGACGAGAACTGGATTGTCAGCGCACTATACCCCTCCCCTAAAACCGGCCTCTTAGGCCGGAGTCTCTTAGCCGGCGCGGGCGCAAAACCGGGAAGCGAGAAAGCGGGCCTTTCGCCTCATGAAACCTGCGTCTTACGCCGGCGGCTCTTAGGCCGGCCGGTTAGCGGGCGATGCGGCCCGAGACGGAGCCGCGCGCCAGTTGGGCGACCTCTTCGGCCGTGAACTGGTTGTAGTCGCCCGGTACGGTGTTCTTCAGCGCGCAGGCCGCGGTGCCGAAATCGAGTGCGAACTGCATGTCCCCGGCGTGTACGGCCATTCCGTAGATCAGCCCGCCCACGAAAGCGTCGCCCACGCCGACGCAGTCCACCACGTTGTCGATGTCGTACACCCGTGTGGAGAGCAGCAGGCCCCCGGTGTAGAGCGTTCCGGAGATCAGGTGATGGTTGGCGCTCAGGACGCTGCGGAGCCCGAAGACGATGCCCCGGCAGCGGGGGAAACGCGCCGCGACTTCGGCCGAAGCCCGTTCGTAACCGGCCGTGTCGGGACGGTAGGAGGCGTCGCGGGCCTCGAATTTCGGCAGGCTCATGCCGAGTATTTTCTCGTATTCGTCGTCCGTGCCGAAGAAGACGTCGCACTCGGCCATCAGTGGGGGCAGCACCTCCTGCGGCTCCTTGCCGTATTTCCAGAGGTTTTTGCGGTAGTTGATGTCGCATGAGACGGTCAGTCCCATCTCCCGGGCCACGGCGATCGCCTCAGCGCATACGGCCGCCGTGTCGGCGCTCACTGCGGCCGAGATGCCCGACCAGTGGAACCACGAAGCATCGGCGAAAAGCGCATGCCAGTCGACCATCCCCGGGCGGAGTGTGTCGAAAGCCGAGTCGGCGCGGTCGTAGACGACGTGGGTGGAGCGCATGGATGCGGCCTCCTCCATATAATAAAGCCCCAGACGCTTGCCGCCGCGGAGAATGCCGTCGGTTCCGACACCGTAGCGGCGCAGATCGTCGAGACATGCGTCCGCCACGCGGTTTTCGGGCAGGCGGGTGATGAACTCGCTGCGGAGTCCGAAATTGGCCAGCGAGACGGCGACGTTGGCCTCGCTGCCGCCGTAGCTGGCGCGGAACAGGTCGGTTTGGTTGAAACGCAGGTAGTCGGGCGGCGTGAGCCGCAGCATGATCTCTCCGAAAGTGACGATTTTTGGGTTATTCATGGTTTTTGAGAATAGGATGAGCAAAGATACGAAAATCAAGCCCGAATTGTGTTGCGGAGCGGTAAAAACTTTCCGGCATACTGAAGGATCATTACGTTCCAAAGGGTACGAAAAAGTCCGGTCTGATGACCGGACTGTTGATAATGAAGGGTGAATAATTGTCTTATGCAGGCGAAATAGATCGGCAAGTCATTGCGAGCGAACGAAAGGAGCGTGGCAATCTGCGTGTATTTTGTGACGTGACGACTCCGGTGCGGATTGCCGCGTCGGGTCTGCGCCCTCCTCGCAATGACGTTGCAGTCATGCGATACTTCGTAATAGGCAAATAGCCTTTTTCCTGCTATTTGCGGACGGTCACCCGGAGCGGATTCACGGCGGCGGCCTGCGCCGTGCCGATCTCTTCGACCCATTCGCCCATATCCTTCACGCCGCCCTGGCTCCATCCCGAACCGGCGTAGTAGGTCAGCGTCTGGCCCGGCTTCACGTTCTTCACGGCCACGGCGTGGCCCAGCGTGTCGGCCAGCATCTCGGCGCCGGGCAGGATTACGCCCAGGAAGATGTCGCCGTCGCGTGCGGGGTTCTTCGAATCCGAGGCGGCCTCGACCATGCCCATCCAGTCGTCGCCCGTCATCAGGCGCTTCACGTTGTGGCGCACGAAGCCCGCGGCGATCGGCATTTCGGTGAAAGCCCCCTCGTAGACGTTGTCCATGCGGTTGAAACGCTGGTTGGCGTCGAGCGAGATGGTTTTGGTGAGCGACACGGGGGTGCCGTCGACATCGAACGGCGCGTAGGTCAGCTCCACGGTGGTGCGGATCGGGCCGTTGTCCAGCGTCCGGGCCGTGGCATAGTTGTGGCCCATCATCCAGAACTTACCGCCTGCGAAAGGCAGCGAAGCCCCCGAGCCGAGCGTTACGCCCACCTTGTAGCAGTCCATGCCGTCGCCGAAATTGTGGTGGTATTTGCCGCGGGCGTACCACTCGTCGATCACCAGCTTGTCGGTGCACTTCACCCACACGTCGATACCCGGGGTGATGAGTTTCTCGGGCGAGGTCTCCAGCGCCGGGCCGTAAAGACGGTAGGCCACCTTGTTGTTCTCCCAGGCATAGTCGTCGTAGCGTTCGGGAACGGTACGTCCGAATGCCTGTGCAGGGTAGTTTTCGCGCACGCCCGTAATGATTTTGAACCGCTTGGTCTCCATCGGGTCGGCATCGGTCTGGAAGATCAGCGCCTGAGGCTCCGGCGTGCCGCGGAAGAGCACCTGCGAGGGAATCTGCTCGTTGTCGTCGTTCAGGACGACGATGTTTTCCGGCGTTGCGCCCTTGAGCGCGGCTACCTCGGACCAGGCGATTTCGACGGTTTCGTCGTCGCGTTCGATCTCGGTCGTGTTGGCGACGTCGACCTTCAAAGCGGGGGCGCAGGAGGCTGTCAGCGCGGCTGCAATCCCAAGAATCATGTTTTTCATCATACTATGTTAAAAGATTTTTTGTTGTATTTTAGGCAAATTTACGATTTTTCCGTACATTGGTCAACCAAATTGGCAAATAATCTACTTTATTTGGCAAATTTTCGTATCGGGAGTGACGTAAAGTTCGTAATTTTACATGGTGAAAACGGGCGCTTTACGGAGCCCCGCCCGAAACGAACGATTATAGAAACAGATAGACAGACATGAAACAGTTTAACGACGACAACTTCCTGTTGCAGACCGAGACTGCGCAGCGTCTTTACCATGACCACGCGGCCAAGATGCCGATCATCGACTACCACTGCCACCTGATCCCCGGGTATGTCGCCGAGGACCACCGCTTCGACAACCTGTCGAAGATCTGGCTCGAAGGCGACCACTACAAATGGCGCGCGATGCGAACGAACGGTGTCGACGAGAAATACTGTACGGGCAAGGATACCTCCGACTGGGAGAAATTCGAGAAATGGGCCGAGACGGTGCCCTATACGATGCGCAATCCGCTCTACCACTGGACCCATCTCGAACTGAAGACCGCTTTCGGGGTGACGAAGCTGCTGAACCCCACGACGGCCCGCGAGATCTACGACCATTGTACGGCGCTGCTGCAGAAGCCCGAGTACCATGCCCGCGGTCTGATGCGCCGATACAACGTCGAGGCGGTGTGCACGACGGACGACCCCGTGGATTCGCTCGAACATCATATCAAGGTCCGTGAGGACGGTTTTGCGACCAAGATGCTTCCCACGTGGCGTCCCGACAAGGCGATGGCCGTGGAGTCTCCGGCCGGGTTCCGCGCCTACATGGAGCAGCTTTCGGAGGTTTCGGGCGTCTCGATTTCGAAATTCGCCGACGTGATCGAGGCCCTGCGCGTACGTCACAAGTTCTTCGAATCGGTGGGCTGCCGCCTCTCGGACCACGGCATCGAGGAGTTCTACGCCGAGGATTACACCCAGTCCGAAATCGACGCTATTTTTAATAAGGTATACGGCGGGCAGGCGCTGACGCCCGAAGAGATTCGCAAGTACAAGACCGCCATGATGGTCGAGTTCGCCGTCATGGACTGGGAGACGGGCTGGACGCAGCAGTTCCACTACGGTGCCATCCGCAACAACAACAGCCGCATGTTCAAGCAGTTGGGGCCCGACACGGGCTTCGACTCGATCGGCGACTTTACGGTCGGCAGGCAGATGTCGAAATTCTTCGACCTGCTCGACCGGGAGGACAAGCTCACCAAGACCATCATCTACAACCTCAATCCCCGCGACAACGAGCTCGTGGCCACGATGATCGGCAACTTCCAGGACGGGCGTTACGGCGCCGGGAAGATTCAGTTCGGCTCGGGGTGGTGGTTCCTCGACCAGAAGGACGGCATGGAGAAGCAGATGAACGCCCTCTCGACGCTGGGCCTGCTGAGCCGTTTCGTCGGCATGCTGACCGACTCGCGGTCGTTCCTCTCGTACCCGCGCCACGAGTATTTCCGGCGCACGCTGTGCAACCTCGTGGGCAGCGACATCGAGAACGGCCTGCTGCCCGCTTCGGAGATCGACTTCATCGGGCGCGAGATCATTGAGGGCATCTGCTACAAGAACGCTAAGAATTTCTTCAAATTTTAATACGCAAACAGAACCATGAAAATCGTAACATTAGGTGAGATCATGCTGCGTCTTTCGACGCCCGGCAATACGCGTTTCGTTCAGTCCGATTCGTTCGACGTCGTCTACGGCGGCGGCGAGGCCAACGTAGCCGTTTCGTGCGCCAACTACGGCCACGAGGCTTATTTCGTCTCGAAGCTTCCGAAGCACGAGATCGGCCAGTCGGCGGTGAACGCGCTGCGCAAGTATGGTGTTCGGACCGATTTCATAGCCCGCGGCGGCGACCGCGTGGGTATCTATTACCTCGAAACGGGCGCTTCGATGCGACCCTCGAAGGTTATCTACGACCGTGCACACTCGGCGATCGCCGAGGCCGATCCGCAGGATTTCGACTTCGACGCCGTCATGGAGGGCGCCGACTGGTTCCACTGGTCGGGCATCACGCCCGCGATTTCGGACAAGGCCGCCGAGCTGACCCGTCTGGCCTGCGAGGCCGCCAAGCGTCACGGCGTGACGGTGTCGGTGGACCTGAACTTCCGCAAGAAGCTCTGGACCAAGGAGAAGGCGCAGTCGATCATGAAGCCCCTGATGCAGTACGTCGATGTCTGCATCGGCAACGAGGAGGATGCCGAGCTGTGCCTCGGGTTCAAGCCCGACGCCGACGTCGAGGGCGGCGAAACCAACGCCGAAGGCTACAAGGGCATTTTCCGCCAGATGGCCGAGACGTTCGGATTCAAATACGTGATCTCGACGCTGCGCGAGTCGTTCTCGGCCACGCACAACGGCTGGAAGGCCATGATCTACAACGGCAAGGAGTTCTACGAGTCGAAGCGTTACGACATCGACCCGATCATCGACCGCGTGGGCGGCGGCGACTCGTTCTCGGGCGGCGTGATCCACGGCCTGCTGACCAAGCCGACGCAGGGCGAGGCGCTGGAGTTCGCCGTGGCGGCATCGGCCCTGAAGCACACGATCAACGGCGACTTCAACCTCGTATCGGCCGAGGAGGTCGAGAGTCTGGCCGGCGGCAATGCCAGCGGCCGGGTACAGCGCTGATTTTGCCGTGAGGGCGGATGCCTTTCGGCCTTCCCTCGCAGACCCCGAATGGGAAATAGGCGACTGTATCCCATCCGTGTCCCGCGGCGCGAAAACCGGAATCCGCCTCGCCCTGACGACAAAACGGATTTGATTGGTAATTAAAATACAATAAGATAATGGCACGTTTTTCAAAAATGCAAGTCATGGAAGCCATTGCCAAGACCGGCATGGTTCCCGTATTCTATCACGCTGACGCCGAGATCGCCAAGCAGGTCGTGAAGGCCTGCTACGAGGGCGGCGTGCGCGCTTTCGAGTTCACCAACCGCGGCGATTTCGCTTCGGAGGTATTCGTCGAGGTCATCAAGTTCGCCGCCAAAGAGTGCCCTGAGATGGTGCTGGGCGTGGGTACGATCGTCGACGCCCCGACCGCGGCCCTGTACATCCAGTACGGCGCCAATTTCGTCGTGGGTCCCTACTTGAACACCGAGGTCGCCAAGGTCTGCAACCGCCACCTGGTGCCCTACACCCCGGGCTGCGGATCGGTCACCGAGATCGGTCTGGCGCAGGAACTGGGCTGCGACCTGACGAAGGTGTTCCCTGCGGGCAACGTCGGCGGTCCGTCGTTCGTCAAGAACGTCAAGGCACCGCTGCCGTGGTCGAACATCATGGCCACCGGAGCCGTGGAGCCCACCGAGGAGAACCTCACGGCGTGGTTCAAGGCCGGAGTTTTCTGCGTCGGCATGGGCTCGCAGCTCTTCCCCAAAGAGGTGATAGCTGCCAAAGACTGGAACGCTGTGACTGAAAAATGCCGTTTCGCTCTGGATGTGATCGCCAAGGTGCGTTAAAACCGATTCCGTAAGTTCGGTCGTCCGGCGGCGGCCCCGCTCCGCCGCCGGATGCCGTTCATGCGGCTCACCGACCCCCGAACACTACTTATTAAAAACCGAATAAATGTCAAAGAATCAATCGACTCTCGCCGGGAAGATGACGCAGTACCGCTGGGTCATCTGTGCGATGCTTTTCTTCGCAACGACCGTTAATTATCTCGACCGTCAGGTGCTTTCGCTGACGTGGGACGAATTCATCAAACCCGAATTCCACTGGAACGAGTACCATTACGGACTCATCACATCGATCTTTTCGATCGTCTACGCCGTCTGCATGCTCTTCGCAGGCCGTTTCATCGACTGGATGGGCACCAAGAAAGGTTATCTGTGGGCCATCGGCGTCTGGTCGCTGGGAGCCTGCATGCACGCCCTCTGCGGCGTGGCCACCGAGGCGTGGGTCGGGCTTCCCAATGCCGCCGCGCTGCGCGCCGTCGAGGCCGGATCGGCCGTGGCCGCGACTATCGCCATGGTCAGCATGTATTTCTTCATCGCCGCACGCTGCATCCTCGCACTCGGTGAGGCGGGCAACTTCCCCGCAGCCATCAAGGTGACTGCCGAGTACTTCCCCAAGAAGGACCGCGCCTATGCCACCTCGATCTTCAACGCCGGCGCTTCGATCGGCGCGCTGTTCGCCCCGCTGACCATTCCGCTGCTGGCCAAGGCCTGGGGCTGGGAGATGGCTTTCATCGTGATCGGCGCCCTGGGATTCGTCTGGATGGGTTTCTGGGTCTTCATGTACAAGAAGCCGTCGGAGCACCCGCAGGTGAACGCCGCCGAGCTGGAGTATATCGAGCAGGACAAAAACGAGGTCATCGACGGCGCCGTCGCCAAGGAGGAGACGGAGGACGAGTGCCCGAAGATGTCGTTCTGGAAAACCCTTTCGTTCAAGCAGACCTGGGCTTTCGCCTTCGGTAAGTTCATGACCGACGGCGTGTGGTGGTTCTTCCTCTTCTGGACCCCCTCGTACCTCAATTCGCAGTTCGGGATCAAGATGTCCGAGGGGTTGGGCGTGGCGCTGATCTTCACGCTCTACGCCATCACGATGCTCTCGATCTACGGCGGCAAGCTCCCGACGATCATCATCAACAAGACGGGGCTGAACCCCTATGCGGCCCGTATGCGCGCCATGCTGATCTTCGCGTTCTTCCCGCTGCTGGTGCTGCTGGCACAGCCCCTGGGCACCATTTCGCCGTGGTTCCCGATTATCTTGATCGGTATCGGCGGCGCGGCGCACCAGTCGTGGTCGGCCAACATCTTCTCGACCGTGGGCGACATGTTCCCCAAGTCGGCGATCGCCACCGTGACGGGCATCGGCGGCATGGCCGGCGGCGTCGGCTCGATGATCCTGCAATGGTTCGCCGGATGGCTGTTCGTGCATGCCGAGGAGACCAACATGACATACATGGGCTTCGAGGGAAAACCTGCCGGTTATTTCGTCGTCTTCTGCATCTGCGCCGTGGCTTACCTCATCGGCTGGATCGTGATGAAGGCGCTGGTGCCGAAATACAAGCCTATCGTATTGGAGTAAGCTAAAAAACTGACATACAATGATTAAGCAACTGAATAAGTCGACCGTCGAAAAGGTCGGCCGTACCGTTCGCATCCTGCAGTTCGGCGAAGGCAACTTCCTGAGGGCCTTCGTGGACTGGCAGATCGACATCGCCAACGAAAAAGGCGTCATGGATGCCGGAGTGGCTGTGTGCCAGCCGATTATCGACCCCGAGCACAAGGTGCTGGGGATGATCGATCGGATGCACGGACAGGACAACATGTACCACGTCTATCTGGAAGGCATCGAGAACAAGCAGCCCAAGAAGGACGTGCGGCTGGTGAAGAGCGTCATGGACTCGTTCAATCCCTATGTGGACTATGCGACCTACGAGCGTTATTTCCTCTCCCCGGAGCTGAAGATCACCATCTCGAACACCACCGAAGCGGGCATCCGCTACGAGGAGGGCGACGATCTGACGGCCGAGCCCCCGAAGTCGTACCCCGCGAAGATGACGGCGCTGCTGTACAAGCGTTTCAAGCATTTCAACGGCGATCCGACCAAAGGGCTGTGCATCATCTGCTGCGAGCTGATCGAGAACAACGGCTCGACGCTCCACGAGTATGTCATCCGACATGCCGAGTACCACAAGTTGGGCGCCGACTTCATCGACTGGGTCGAAAAGAACTGCCATTTCTGCGACACGCTCGTGGACCGCATCGTGCCGGGATTCCCGCGCGAGCAGATCGACGAGATCAAGGAGGAGATAGGCTATGACGACAACCTCGTGGTGAAGGCCGAGCTGTACCACCTGTGGGCCATCGGCGGCCCGGGCTACAAGGAGGTGATGAAGGAGCTGTCGCTGGACAAGGCGGGGCTGCACGTGGTCTTCATGCCGTCGATCACGCAGTTCCGCGACAAGAAAGTCCGCATCCTGAACGGGTCGCACACGGGCATGGTGCCTATCGCCCTGCAGATGGGCTGCGAGACGGTGATGGACGCCTTCGACACCCCCGCGATCGAGCGGTTCATCAACGACATGGTCGCCGAGGAGGTGATCCCGATGATCGACGAGGACCAGGACGAGCTGAAGACCTTCGCCGCCGGGATCCTGGAGCGTTTCTACAATCCCTTTATCAAGCACATGCTCCGCTCCATTTCGCTCAACTCGCTGTCGAAGTGGGAGGCGCGCAACTATCCGACTGTCCGCGACAACTGGTTCAAGGCGCAGCGCATCGCCGCGTGCGAGTGCTTCACCTTTGCGGCGCTGATGACCCTCTACAGCCCCGGGAGCGGTTTCGAGCCCGACGATACGAAGGAGTTCGTGGAGTACATCCGCGCCAACTGGGATTCGGCCGACATCGAGGCCGCGATCACGAAAATCGTGAAAGAGAGCGGTATCTTCACCGTCGATTTCTCGGAGGTTCCGGGATTCATCCCGACCGTTGCGGGTTATGTCCGCGACATCGAGACGCTGGGCATGAAGGGCGCCCTTGAGAAATTTCTCGCTTAAGAGGCGGGTTTTAGGGCGATGGCCGGTCGGGACGCTTCCGGTCCGGGCCGTCGCCCTCACTTTTTGATTCGACAGACCATGAAACGATTTCTGAAAATCAATGCCGCCGACAATGTCGCCGTCGCGCTGGCCGATGACCTGCACAAGGGCGAGACGGTCGAGGTCGACGGCGTCGGCGTGACGCTCCGGGACGATATCGCCCGGGGGCACAAGTTCGCCCTGCGCGACATCGCCGCGGGCGAGAACGTCGTGAAATACGGCTATCCGATCGGTTACGCCACGGAGGACGTTCCGCAGGGAGGGTGGATTCACTCCCACAACCTGAAAACCAACCTCCGCGACGACCTCGAATACACTTATGCCCCGAAGGTCTACGACGTGACGTATCCCCGGTGCGACGTGAAGGTCATGGGCTACCTGCGCAGGAACGACACGATGGGCATCCGCAACGAGTTGTGGATCGTGCCCTCGGTGGGGTGCGTCAACGGCCAGGCGCAGGCCATCGCTGAGCGTGTGAAGCGCGAATGCGACTGCTCGCACCTGGACGACGTGCGGGTCTACACCCACAATTACGGCTGTTCGCAGCTGGGCGACGACCATGCCAATACGCAGCGGGCGCTGGCTGCGCTGGTCCGGCATCCCAATGCGGGCGCCGTGCTGGTGCTGGGCCTCGGGTGCGAGAACAACCAGGTGTCGGCCCTGAAGGAGGTGATCGGCGAGTGGGACGACGAGCGGGTGAAATTCCTGATCGCCCAGGAGGTCGAGGACGAGATCGAGGCCGGATTCGAAATCTGCCGCGGGCTGGTCGAAAAGACGAAAGAGGACAAGCGCCGGCCTCTTCCGCTCTCCTACCTCAAGGTGGGGTTGAAGTGCGGCGGTTCGGACGGTTTCTCGGGCATCACGGCCAATCCGCTGGTGGGGCTGTTCTCCGACTGGCTGATCGCGCAGGGCGGGACTACGGTGCTGACGGAGGTTCCCGAGATGTTCGGCGCCGAGACGATCCTGATGGACCGCGCCGCGGACCGCCGGATTTTCGACGAGACTGTCTGCCTGATCAATGATTTCAAACACTATTTCCGCCGATTCGACCAGCCGATCTACGAAAATCCCTCGCCGGGAAACAAGAAGGGCGGCATCACGACGCTCGAAGAGAAGTCGCTGGGATGCGTGCAGAAAGGCGGGGCGCAGCCCGTCGTCGACGTGCTGAACTACGCACAGCCCGTCACGAAGCCCGGACTGAACCTCCTGCAGGCTCCGGGCAACGACCTGGTGGCCGCCTCGGCGCTGGCTCTGTCGGGCTGTCAGCTGGTGCTCTTCACGACGGGGCGCGGCACGCCGTTCGGGGCTTTCGTGCCGACGATGAAGATTTCGACCAACACCCGGCTTTCGGAGTTCAAGGCCAACTGGATCGACTTCAATGCCGGAACGCTGGTCGAGGACGAAGAGCCGCAGGCCGTGCTGGACCGCTTCGTCGGCAAGGTGCTGGCGACGGCCGGCGGCGAACACCTGAAGCACGAAAAGACGGGCTTCAAGGAGATCGCCATCTTCAAGACGGGCGTAACGCTCTGACGGCGCCATGCTGCGTTCGGCGATACTGATGATTCTGCTCTGCCGGGCCCTCTGGGCTTCGGCCGAACAGGTTTATACCGTCGACTGCCGCGGCGGCGGGGATTTTAGGACCATCCAGGCGTGCTTCGACGCCCTGCCGTCGAAACCCGCGGAGTGGCGCACGGTGCGGATCATGCCCGGCACCTACCGCGAGAAGGTGACGCTCGACGTTTACAAGGACAAGGTCGTCGTGGTCGGGTGCGGGGAAGATCCCGGCGACGTGCGGCTGGTCTGGGACGACTATTCCGGGAAGGTCGTCGATGGCCGAGAGCTGACCACCTACGATAGCTATACCTTTTCGGTGCAGGCCGACGACGTGCTGCTGCATAATCTCGAGGTCTGCAACGACGCCGGGAGGGTGGGGCAGGCCGTAGCGCTCGAAACGCGCGGCGACCGCATTTGGATCGACGGCTGCTGCTTGATCGGCAATCAGGACACCTTCTTCACGAAAGGATATGTTTCGCGCGTGTTCGTCTCGGACTCCTACATCGAGGGTACGACGGATTTCATCTTCGGGCCCTCCATCGTCGAGTTCTCGCATTGCACCATCCATTGCAAGGCCGACAGCTTCATCACGGCGGCTTCGACCACCGAGCGCAACAAATACGGATATGTCTTTATCCATTGTCACGTGACGGCGGCCGAAGGGGTGACGCGGGTTTACCTCGGGCGTCCGTGGAAATCCACGGCCCGGACGGTGTGGCTGATGTGCGAATTGCCGGCGGCGATCCGCCCCGAGGGGTGGCGCGACTGGCACGACGCGGCCCGCAAGGGCGACGTGTTTTACGCCGAATTCGGCTGTTACGGTCCGGGCGCCGACCGTTCGGGACGTGTGGCCTGGTCGCGGGAACTTACCGTCGGGGAGGCTGTCGATGATTATTGGTTTCCGCGGCCCGGGCAGGGCATTTTTTCGAAAAAGACCGGTTCGGAGGCATTCCGGGCCGATTGGTGCCCCGGGAGCGATACCCCTACGGACGTTCTTCCGTTTATCGAGTATCGGATGGACCGCCGGCTGGACGCGACGTTCGACAGGATGCAGGAGTATCTCGACGAACGGCGTGCGGCGGAGAAAGCGTCTGCTGGCAGATAGTTGCCCGCAGACGTTATTTTTCGCGCACGGGACGCATGGGCAACGCTCCGACGAGATCGATGGTCCGCATTTCGGCGTTGTCCGTCTGCCGGAATACCTGCGTTTGCGTCCCGCTTGCGGGGACAGACCGTCAGACCCGGGCTTTTTCGAGGATGCTCTTCAGACGGCGGGTCATGAAGTACTGAATCACCCCGCGCAGGAACATGTAGAGCGTGAAGGCCAGCCAGAGGGCGTTGTTGCCGATCAGCGGGTAGCCCGTGTAGTAGATGGCGAAGTAGGCCGCCGTGGACCAGAACATCGAGTCGCGCATGACGCGCGTTTCGGTGGCTCCGACCATGATGCCGTCCATGATGAAGGGCATGGCCGAAGCGATCGGAATGAGGATGATCCAGACGATGTAGCGTCCCGCCAGCTCCTCGATCACCCCGGCGTTGGGCGCCGAGGGGTCTACGAACACGCCCACCAGGTCGCGCCACCAAACGAGGTAGATGCCCACGAAGACCACCGATACGAGCGTTCCCCAGAAGATGCACTTCCGCAGGCAGTCGCGCAGCGAAACGCCGTCGCGGGCGCCGATGAACCGCCCCGTGAGCGCCTCCGCGGCATAGGCGAAGCCGTCGTTCATGTAGGAGAAGAGCGTGAACAGCTGCAGCAGCAGGGTGTTCACGGCCAGCAGCGCGGGATCGTCCATGCGGGCCGACGCACCGGTGAAGAACGTGTAGACGGCCACGATGCAGAACGTGCGGAGGATGATGTCGCGGTTGATGATGAAAAAGGTCTTCAGGGGTTTGAAATCCAGCACCTCCGACCAGTCGACGGCGGTGAGCAGCTGCCGGTATCTGGCCGTGAGCAGCAGCGCCGAGAGCCCCACGCCCGTCCACTGGGCGATGACCGAGGCGTAGGCGATGCCCACGATGCCCATGTCCATCCCGAATGCGAACCACAGGCTGCAGAGGATGTGCACGACGTTGACCGCGATGGCCGTCAGCATCGGGAAGACGGCGTTCTGCATCCCCGTGAACCAGCCGTTGAAGCCGAAGAGGACGATGCCCGCCGGCACGGCCCAGATGCGGGCGTAGAAATAGTCGCGGGTCATCTGGCTGCCGTTCATGGCCCACAGCGCCAGTTCGCCCAGGGGATATTGCACGAGGATCATCAGCACGCCCATCACGGCCGACACCGACAGCGCGCGGACCAGCATGTTGGTGCATTCGCGGAAGTTCCCGGCGCCGAACGCCTGGGCCGTGAGTCCGCTGGTGCCCATCCGCACGAACGAGCAGTTCCAGTAGATGAAGTTGAAGATCGACACGCCGATGGCCAGCGCGCCGATCGTGGCCGCGGAATCGGCGCCCCAGTGTCCTGCGATGGCCGTCGAGACGATGCCCATCAGGGGGACGGTGATGTTCGAGACGATATTGGGGAGCGCGATGCGCAGTATTTCGCGGTTCATGGTCATAACGGATGCAAAGATAGTAATTTCTCACCTGTTATTTTGCCATTCTCTCCCAAATTGAAATAACATTGTTCAAAGTCAATATTGATTTTCAGGAACTTTTTGGCGTAATTTGCGATTGTTTTTATATGAGTGTTGTTCAATGTGAAAATTATTTTCTATTTTTGCCTTGTCGTGCAAGCGGCAGACATATAGAAAGTGTTTTCGCACTGTCCTGAATGGAAAATGTGGCAATTTTCTACTGAATCGGGGACAACGAACAGCACTCATTTCTTGTTAGCATATGGCAAGGCGTATTTTTGTGCGCTTATATCCCATATCTATCAAGTGTGGGGTATTGTATCGTTTATCTGATTCGGGTTCGCCACAACCTTCCATTCGATAAACGAAATCGGCTCCACACTTTCTTTTTGCTATTAATCCAGCCATGCAGGAGCCGAGTGGCAATAAAATTTGAGTCGGAATTCAAATTTATATTGCTATGAAAAAATCAATACTATGTGTCGTAATTCTTGCGGCTTGCATAATCGGAGCTTGTAGTAAAGAGCATGTTGATCCCGATCCTAATAACGGGAACGGTGGAAATAACGGAAATAACCCTTCATCGGAAATAAAACTGGAACTTTCCGAAACGCACCTTTTTGCAAGTTCCGATGCAATTACAAAAACCGTTGCATTGACAGCAAATGCGGATTGGTGCATAGACCAAAATTTCACGGAAAGCGAATGGGCATGGTGTTCGGTAACTCCTACGTATGGAAATGCTGGAACGACAACCCTGACGGTCGATATACAGGTGAACGGATACGATAAGAGAATCCATGATTTTTCGATCAGAAGCGGAGATACCGATATTTCACTGACCGTTGAGCAGAAGCAGGTCGTATCTTTTTTAATCGGGGGAAGCCGGGAATTTGTCTTTTATGACGAAGGCGGACAAATAGAATTGACAGGAGGTTCCTCCGTAGGGTGTGAAATTGCATATCTCGATGGAATAGCAGATTGGATTTCCGAAGAGAAAGGTACTCGGGCATTTGAATCGTTGAATTTCCGGTTTAGAGTCGCGCCCTACGACGGTATGGAGTCCCGGCGCGGGCGAATTGTTCTGAAAGCGCCCGGAGAAGATTTGGCGGATACCGTGCAGGTCATTCAATATCATGATAAGGTGATCGACATTCCCGACTCCTATTTCCGGAAATATTGCCTGACGAATTTCGACACGAATAACGACGGCGAAATTACTAAGCGTGAAACGGAAGGTGTATGGGAGGTTAAGCCCGTTAAGTTGAATATTCGGTCGGTGAAGGGCATTGAAGAATTTGCCGATTTGACATGGTTCGACTGTAGCGAGAACCAAATTTCCGAACTGGATGTTTCAAAAAACGAAAAACTGACATTGTTAACTTGCGACGACAATGCGCTGACGACGCTCGATGTACGGAATAATAAGAATTTGACTTATTTGCGTTGTGACAATAATCAAATATCCACTCTCTTGTTCGAACGGCGCCAATGGCATACGTTCAGTTGTTCCAGTAATCAAATCACGTCACTCGGTACGAAACCTATTGGAGCAAGTTACATATTTTCATGTTCAAATAATCCCATTGAATCATTGGTGTTGGATACATCTTTTGTATCGGGTGATGACTATTTAGCAATATATTGTTATAACAATTTGCTGTTCGAACTCGATTTAAGCAAGTGCGCCAATGTAAACACACTCAGTTGTAGCGGAAATAAATTACAGCGGCTTGATTTATCCAATTGTAAGAGCCTGACAATTTTATATTGTGACAACAATTTACTCGAAGAAATTCATTTTCCCGAAAACGGAAAATTATCCAGCATCGTTGCTTATAAAAATCGGCTGAAAAGCATAGATTTGAAGCTGTCGATTTTCTTGACATCGCTATGGATTTCCGAGAATGAGTTGGAGGCGCTGGATTGCAGCAGTTGTGTGTCTTTAGATCATCTTGATTGTGATAAAAACAAATTGCAATCTTTGAATTTGACGAACTGTCCGATGTTGAAATCCATCGACTGTGCGGATAACCTGCTGACAACGATCGACGTAAGTGAAACAGGGCTGAATAAATCCGATAATACTTATCCGCTCGATTGCGCTCCGATGCCAATGTTGGAAAACGTATATCTGAAAGAAGGCTGGACAATCAAAGGAATCAATTATAATAGGAACAAAAACTATATCCCCGAAACAACTCAAATCTTTTATAAATAAATTACAAATTCTTAAATTTTTGAATCATGGCTGGTACGTTATGGAGTGTTACGGCAATCAAGGGCGCCGGTAAATTGACGAAAGGAATGGCTGTGGAAATCCTCGTAACAGGGACTTCGGCTCGCCCGAATGCAAAACAGATTATCGAAGCGATTGAAGATAAGTACGGTGTAACCGTTGCGAGTTGCCATTGCGGATATGGAAATTTCGAAATCGTAAAATTGAGTTGATTATGGATTACCTACCTATCTGCAATGAAACCGGAAAATCGCAGGGCGATCATCGGTTCGTGCTGGAACAACCCGGCAAAAAGATGCTGTTGGTCGTCGGTCTTAATCCGAGCATTGCGGACGAAATACAACCCGATCCGACGATGCACAAAGTCATGGGATTCGCCGAGGGTGGCGGTTACGACGGATTTGCAATGTTGAATCTTTCATCGGAACGTGCGACGGATAAATGGAGTTTGTCGGCAACGTTGGACGAACCGATGCACCGGAAAAATCTGGATGTCGCGGGCGATCTGCTGCAACGTTATCCGGCCGCGGATATATTGGTCGCTTTCGGAAACGATATTTCGGTGAAGCCTTATCTGAAACGATGTTTTCGGGATTTATACGACGTGTTGCGAACAAGTCGGGGCCAATGGTTCCAAATCGGGAAACTCACGGTGAAAGGAAATCCCCGCCATCCGCTTTATGCCCGATACGACTGGGGATTAGTGCCGTTCGAGGTGGAAAAATGTATGACGAAACTTAATAACGATTTGCGGTGAAAGATCTTTGGACATGTCAAAACTGCGGGAATTCCGTTTCGGACGGATTGAGGGTTTGTCCTCGGTGCGGGTTGGTTAAAAACGGATTTGAAGAGTTCCCGGAACAGACTGCGGATGGTTTGGATATCGCACATGTTGAACAGAAAGTTAAGATAGAAATTCCGTTTATTTTGTATTTGGGAGCTGGCTGTTCGATTGTTTTGCTTGGACTCTTGTTGTATCATCTTCATGTAATGTCAAATTAGTCGATAATGAATTTTTTGTCGGATGGAACGGGCGCATTCGGCCGTTGAAACGGTTTGAATCGGAGTATTTGCAATCCAGGCGGACTTTTCTTTCAATTCGGGCACGTAATGTGTTGTTATCCCCGAAACTTGCACTATCTTTGCCCCGACACTTTTTTTATTAGACTAGAAACGTTCAAATATCCCAAAAACGACTCGACACCGGTGCTCGAACGCTTCGGACGCGACAAGCGCAAGCGCACCGTAGTTGCTACGGCGGAGCGTGTCGAGCGTCGCCCGCGTTTGCAGCGAGATGCTGCCGATTCGGAGCAGCCCACCCATGACCGCCAGCCCGAACGCCGGGCTTCGTACAACCCGCATTTCACGGCCGACAACCGTCCGGCTTTCGACCGCCCGCGCCGCGAGGAGGACCGTCCCCGCCGCAGTTTCGACGACAACGACCGTCCGCGCCGCGCTTTCGACGGCGACAAACCCCACCGTTCATTCGGCGACAAGCCCCGCACGTTCGGCGATAAGACCCGTTACGACAACGACCGACCCCGCCGCAATTTCGACGATAACGCCGACCGCCCGCGCCGTGAGGAGGGCGACCGTCCCCGCCGGACCTACGGCGAGAAACCCGCTTACGGGGAGAAGAAATTCGGCCCCAAGAAGTTCGGCGACAAGAAATTCGGGGATAAGAAATTTTCCGACCGCAAGTTCATCGACAAACCCTATAAGCCCGGCGGATTCCGCAAGCAGGACGACAAGCCGGCTTCGTATCCGAAATATGATCCGGCGAAGCAGACGGGCGAGATGCGCCTGAACCGTTTCCTCGCCCAGTCGGGCATCTGCTCGCGCCGCGAGGCCGACGATTTCATCACGGCGGGACTCGTGTCGGTCAACGGAAAGGTCGTCACGGTGCTGGGAACCAAGGTGCTGCCCACCGACGAAGTGAAGTTCAACGACAGCCGCGTGCAGGGCGAGAAGAAGGTCTACCTGGTGCTGAATAAGCCCAAGGGCTACGTCACCTCGCTCGACGACCCCCATGCCGGAAAGACGGTGATGGAGCTGGTCCAGGGCGCCTGCACGGAGCGCATCTATCCCGTGGGGCGTCTGGACAAGAACAGTCTGGGACTGCTGCTGTTCACCAACGACGGCGACCTCACGAAACAGCTCACGCATCCCTCGTACCGGAAGAAGAAGATCTATCAGGTGACGCTCGACAAGCCCCTGACGCGCGCCGACATGGACCGCATCGCCGAGGGCGTCACGCTCGAGGACGGTGAGATTTTCGCCGACGAGATCTCCTATGTCAAGGAGAACAAGCAGGAGGTGGGCATCGAGATCCACTCGGGCCGCAACCGCATCGTGCGCCGAATCTTCGAATTCCTGGGTTACACGGTCACGAAGCTCGACCGCGTTTACTATGCGGGGCTGACGAAAAAGAACCTCAAGCGCGGAGCCTGGCGGTTCCTGACGCGCGAGGAGGTCGAGCGTCTGAAATCGGGCCAGTACGAGTAGCTTCGACGGTCGCGGCGCATCCGCCCGCCCGTTGTTACATATCGGAACAGGGTTGCAGCCTAACAGGTTGCAGCCCTGTCTGCTTTGGATCGAAACCGGTGAAAATTGATGCGCCAACCGTTTTTATTTTTCCTCGTTTTTTCGTATCTTGTACCGAATTTGCCGGAGGCGAAACGTCCGGCGGCCCCCCCCCGGGAAGGCGCCGCGCGGGTGTGCGGAAGCCGACCCGGAACCGAACTTAAAAAACAGATTCCATGAAAAAACTATTCATCATGCTGCCGGCGGCCTTGGGGCTTCTCGTTTTCGTTTGCGGCCGTGCGTCGGCCGCGGAACCCGGGACGACTGAAAACCCGCTGCCGGAATGGGCGCTGGGCGGCTTTGTCCGGCCCGCGGGCGCCAACCCCGTCATCCGGCCCGATTCGCAGATCCGGTTTTTCTGTCCGATGCGCCGGGATTCGGTCGGGTGGATGGAGAGCGACACGTTCAATCCCGCCGCAACCGTCTGCGACGGTGAAATCTGCGTGCTCTTCCGCGCCGAGGACAATTCGGCGACCGGCATCGGCAAACGCACGTCGCGGATCGGGATGGCCCGGAGCGCGGACGGCGTGACGATGCGTCTCGGACTCGAGCCGGTGCTCTTTCCGGCCGAGGACGCGATGAAGGAGTGCGACTGGCCGGGCGGTTGAGAAGACCCCCGCGTGGCCGTCACCCGGGACGGAACCTATGTGATGCTCTACACCTCGTGGAACCGCCGCATTCCGCGGCTCAGCGTGGCCACGTCGCGCGACCTGGTGACGTGGACGAAGCACGGTCCGGCGTTCGCCAAGGCTTACGGAGGACGTTTCCGCGACCTGAAGAGCAAGTCGGGGTCGATCGTGACGAAACTCGACGGCAACCGCCTGGTCATCGCGCGCGTGAACGGAAAGTATATGATGTACTGGGGCGAACGGATGGTCAACATCGCCACGTCGGACAACCTGATCGACTGGACTCCCGAGCTGGATGCGGACGGGAATCTCAAAGGGGTGGTTTTTCCGCGCGAGGGCTATTTCGACAGCGCCCTGACCGAGTGCGGTCCTCCGGCGCTGCTGACCGACAAGGGCATTCTGCTGCTCTACAACGGTCAGAACCGGCTCGGCGAGGGCCGGGACAAACGCTATCCGGCGCGCACCTACTCGGCCGGACAGATTCTGTTCGACGCGCAGGAGCCCGGGAAGGTGATCGGACGCCTCGACGTGCCGTTCTTCCGTCCGGTGGACGATTTCGAGAAGAGCGGTCAGTACAAGGACGGGACGGTCTTCATCGAGGGGCTGGTCTATTTCAAGTCCCGGTGGTATCTCTATTACGGCTGTGCCGATTCGCGTGTCGGCGTCGCCGTCTACGATCCGGCCGTCCCGACGCCCGGGGACTCCGTTCCCGGACGTCCGGAGTGACCGTTTCCGGCTGTCCTGAAAAAAAGGAACGATCCGAAAATCCGGATCGTTCCTTTTTTCATTGCACCTCGGTGCGGGTGGGCGGCGGCCCCTGGTAGGAGCGCTGCATGCCGCCGAAGTCCAGCACGATCTTCTGAAGCACCGTGCCGGCGTCGCCGCACAGGATCTTCAGCGTGTGTTTGCCGGGCTTGCCGATGTGGAGCGTCGTTTTGTTCACCCGGCAGTTCCGCAGTACGCTCTCGTACCAAATCTGGGCGTATTCGATCGACGAGGTCGAAGGGTTCATCACTGGGCCTTCGTCGATGCAGACACCGTACTGGGTTTCGAGATTCGTCGCCTCGTGTCCGGCGTATCCCCGGTCGGCGCTGATCACGAAGGTTGGCAGGACATAGGTGTAAACGTCGACGGAACCCTGCTCGAACGTGTAGAAATCGTATTCCACGCAGGGCACTTCGCGCCGCCGGGTGTTCTGCTTGGGCAGGGTGGGATCGCCCAGCTGGAGCGCCGTGTTCTCGATGCCGAGATTCGGAACCGGGCGGATGCGGATCGCGTCGTTCTCGCGCTTGCGGTGGAAATCCGCCGCCGGGATCGAAATGTATCCGTTGTGCTGTACATACACCCCTTCCAGCTCTTCGCGGGCGGGGGAGGCCGGGTTGAACACCGAAATCAGCACGCGGCGGCTCTCTCCGTTCGCGGCGGCGATCGTAAGACAGCCAGACACCTCGTCGCCGACGGGAACTTTCGTCCAGTCCACCGACACCTCGATCCGCTCCTCGGTGCGTGTCGTGCCCGCCGTGCGGCTCGGTACGATCCACTCGTCGCTGACGGACGCGCTCCATTGCAGCGGTTCGCGGCCCTTGTTATACACGTCCACGAAATGGGAATGGCGCAGGAACGTATTGAACGTCGGGAGCATGCGGAAACTCCGCAAGCCTTTCATCACCTCCTCGCCTTCGGCCTCGACCTCCAGCACGGCGCCGGGAGCGAGCTGTGCGCTCCGCAGTTCGGGCAGCTGGAAATAGGAGGCGGCGAATCCCTGGTTCATCGTCATCACGTGGTTCCACTTGCCGCCGAGCAGGGCGTTGTAGCCCGCCGTGATGATCCGCAGACTGTCGTGGCACATGCGGCTTTCGGCGGCCAGCGCGTCGGTCGCGGCACGCTGCTGCGTGGCGTAGCGGCGGTTCTGCTGTCCGCGGAGCACCATGCGGTTGAGCAGTTCGCACGCCTTCACCGGGTAGTAGAGCACCTGGTAGAAGCACGCGCGGTTCGCTTCGGGCATCCGGTCCATCAGCGCGCCGACCTGCCCGGCGATCCGTGCGTAGTCTTCGAGCCGGCGGTCGGCCTCGCGGTAATTGGCGAAGGAGAAGTCGGTGTCGGTGTTCCGCTCCTTGCCGTGCTTGTCCGTGGCCCACTGGTAGCCCCAGCCCATGAATTCGGGCTTGCGGATGAATGCGAGGTGGTAGAACGTGTCGGAAATCTCCCGGAAACGGTCGAAATACTCCCGGCCCAGCAGACCGCTCATCCACTCGGCGCGGTAATCCGCAGCGCGCCGGAAGTCGAACGAGTCGATGTCCCAGGCCATCGCCAGGAAGAAATCGACCGCGAATTCGCACGACTTGATGTCGCCGGCATTCAGCAGCCATACGCGGTCGGCCGTCGAGTCGTAGGCTTTGCGCAGCTCCTCGTACATCAGCGTCGGCGAGGTGGTGTTCATCCACAGGTAGTCGTGCGGACGGCCCAGGTAGGACGAGTGGTAGTAGACGCCCGAACGCCCGGAGCGCTGCTGCTCCGCGGGACTGCTCAGACGTTTCATGTAGCCGTAGTTGTCGTCGGGCCAGATGATCGTCACGTCGTCGGGAAGTTCCAGCCCCCGGTTGTAGACGTCGAGCACCTCCTTGTAGGGCGTGAACACCTGCGGAATCTCCTCCGCCGATTTGCCCAGCACGTCGGTCAGAATCTGCCGTTGTGCCAGCAGGGCCTCCTGCATGGTGGCCTTCCGTGCGTCGAGGTCCTCGCTGCCGGCCATCGCCCGGTCGTGCAGCCCCCGCAGGGCCAGCGTGTAGACGTTCTCATAGGGCGCCGAGGTCTCGACGCGCTCTTTCAGCACCCGGTCCACTCCGGCCCGGTTGTTCACGTAGTCCCAGTCGCCCATCGTCTTCGAATCCCATTCGCTGGCGGTGTTCAGTCCCAGCGGTTCGCAGTGCGACGAGCCGACGGCGATGGCGTAGCGGTCGGCGATCCGCATGTTTTCGGGAATCTTGTAGAAGGCCGTCGTGGCGTCGTGCATCGCCGGGGCCAGGTAGTTCGCCTGCAGGCGGAGCAGCAGTTCGCACACCTTTTCGTAGGTCTTCGGGCCGATGTTGCCCAGCTCCTTCTCGAAGTTCTCCTTCGCCCAGCGATAGAGGCCCCAGTCCTCGTCGTTGATGAAGATGCCGCGGTATTTCACCGAGGGGCTTTCCGACGTGAAATCGGCGATGCGCAGCGTCAGCCGGTCGCGGTGCTTCACGGGGGCGTCGGCCCACCAATACCACGGGCTTACGCCGATGGCGCGCGACACCGAGAGCAGTCCGTAGGCTGTGCCGCGGCGGTCGCTGCCTGCGATGACCAGCGCTTTGCGCACGCCGTGCCCCGGACGCTCGACCAGCCGGATCGCGTAACGCTCCCAGCCGCCCTCGACGGCCGAGACGTCGATCTTTTTGGCCGCGATCAGTTCGTCGATCCATCGGCTCTGGCCGATCGTTCCGACGATCACGGCGCAGTGCGTCTTCGCGGGGAGTTCCTGTCCGGCGACGACCGGAATTTCGCGGCCCGTCACGCGGGCGACGTCCGCGGCGAACAGTCCGGCGGCGGTTTCCACGACCGCGGCGTCGCCGGCGTCGTAGCAGACGGCCGCACCGGTATCCGCGGCGACCAGTTCGAAGTCCGTGCGTGCGGAGGCCTTCCCGGTCAGCGCGACCTGCGCCTGCAGGGCCGCGGCCTGCATCCACAGCAGGGTTAAGGTCAAGAGGGTTTTTCGTATCATCGTTGTCTGGATTTTGAAAGTGGAAAAAGGCCCGAAGATTCGTTCTTCGGGCCTTTTCGATTACCGGACGCCGGAGCCCCCGGGCGTACCCCGATTGTCCGACGCCGGAGAATTACTCGGTGACCTTGGTTGTCAGACCGAGATAGAATTCGTTGATCTGGATCGTGCTGCCCGGGCTGGGAGAGCAGTAGAAGCCTGCGGTGGCGCCGGTGTTGTTCTCTCCGATGAACCGCAGATAACGGTATTCGTTTTCCGGGAACGGAACATTGTCCGTCAGCAGGTTCTCGTACACGCCCGGATCGGGTTTCAGCGCGACGTTTACGGCGACGACCTCGAAGTTCTTACCGTCGTTGCTGCCCTCGATGCGGTTGAAGCCCCACCAGCGGACGAGGATGTTCTGGTTGTTGCCTCCCTCCGGACGGTGACGGATACGCAGGTAGTTGACCTTGCCCGGATTGTCGCCGCGGTCGATCTGGAACCAGATGGGCTCGCCGGCTTTGGAAGTGAGGTCTGTCGAACCGAATTTGCGGCCCGGACGAACCATCGACAGCGTCGTGTTCAGGTTGCCGTCGATAGCTGCGGTCGCCGTGCTGCCGATGCCCGTGTCATTGTAAACGCCGTGCGAGAATGCCATCGTCCAACCGCTGCGGTCGGCATCTTCGGTGATGATCTTCACGACCTGAACGGTCATTTCGGCCGTCAGTTCCGGGCCTGCGTCGGGATGCCGTCCGGGTTTGGCGGTAATGACCGTTTTTCCGATCTTGTGTGCGTGAAGTCTGCCGTTTCCGTCGATCGAGGCGACGTTCGGATCGGACGAGGAGAAGATTACGCCCTCATTCTGGTTGACGGGCAAAGCCGAAATCTGCGAGGCGAGGTCGAGATCGTTTCCGCCGAGTTCGATTTCCTTTTCGGGAGACAGGAATGAGATCGACTCGATGTCGACGGGAATCTGGTCGACGACCGTCACCGTGAAATAGGTTTCGATACCGCTCACGTAGATCGAGATCATGGTGATGCCGGTTTTCTGAGCCGTTATGACGCCCTTGGGGCTGACCGTCGCCACTTCGACGTTCGAGGAATAGAAGAGTTCCGCCAGGTCGGTGGCGTTTTCGGGCAGCACTTTCACTTTCAGCGACACGTCCCTCGTATCGCCGACCTCCATGACGAGGCCGCCGCTCAGCTCCTCGTCGAGCACGACGCTCTCTGCGGGAACGTCCATCGTTCCCGGTTCGGGTATGCTGTCTTCACAGCCGGCGCACATCAGGGCCGCCGCGGCAAACAGACAAATGCTTATTTTTTTCATAATTTGAAAGTCGTTTTTTCGGTTAAAGATTCCGGACCCCGGCGGCGGACCGTGCTGCCGCCGGAGCCGGAAAGTTTAGTTACCCGCTGCATCTTTCGAGCGTCCTAAGAATAACTCGTTGATCTGGGCGGTATTTCCCGTCGTATCGAAGCAACTTTTGTCGCTGATGAATTTCAGGTAACGGTAATTCGACAGCGGAATTGGAATGTTATTCGTTTCCTGATTCGCCACTACGGATGACTGACTATCGAAATCGACGTTGGTGGCGATGGAGGTCCAGCTGCCGTCCTCTCCGGTGTCGCTTCCGAGAATTTCTACGAATTTGTGCCAACGGGTTCCGTAGTCTGACTGAACCGTTGAAATGTGCCGGATGCGGAAGTAATTGATTTTACGTGCACTTTGCAGATCGACCACGAACCATATTTGGATGTTGGGTTGAGTCCCCAGGTTTACACCTCCGGAATTTTTGCCGGGACGGGTAAGACCGAAATTCGATACTCCGTTCGCATCATTGTCGAAGGCGGCCGTTGCGCTGTTCTTCTTGGGTGTAGTGGGTAATTTATGTGATGTATCGCCTACTTTCCAACCGCTGCGGTCATAATCGCCGCAAACGATAAGGGTCAGTTCCGCCTTGACATCGGCATGGTTCTGAGCCGCAACCGTAACGGTCGCTTCGCCCGCTTTGAGACACGTAACCTTTCCGTTTTCGTCGACCTTAGCGACCGACGGATCGGAGGAGGCGAAGGTGATTCCTTCGGTGTGGTCGGCAGGCAGGATCGTCAGCAGCGTTTGCAGATCCAGCTCGGCTTCCGGTTCTCCGAGTTCGACCTCCCTGCTCTGTTCCGGGAGCGTGATCGAGGAGATCAGCACGGCGCCCTTCTCCACCTTTACGCTGAAAGTGGCCTTGATTCCATCGGCTTCGACGGTGATCGTCGTCTCACCTGCCGCAAGGGCTTTGATTTCGCCCGTGGCGCTGATGCTCGCTACCTCCGGCTTCGAAGAAGTGTAGGTTTCCGTCTTGAAGGTGGCGTTTTCGGGAGTGATCGTCGCCTTGCCGGCGATAACGAACGTATCGCCGATCGCCAGCGTGACGCCCTTGGTCAGTTCTTCGGGCAGCGCGACCGACTCCACGGCGATCTTTTCGACCGTCAGGGTGAACTGGGCCGATTTGCTGTCGGCCGAGATCGTGATCGTCGCTTCGCCGATGCCGATCGCCGAAACGATGCCTTCCTCGCTGACCGTCGCGATCATCGGGTTCGACGAATTGTAGCTTTCGGTCTTGTCCGTGGCGTCCGCCGGAGCGATCGTCGCCTTGCCGGCGATGTCGAGCGTCGCGCCGAGTTTCAGCGTTACGCCGTCGGCCAGTTCGGCAGGCAGCGTGACCGATTCGACGGGAATCCGTTTGGCCTCGACCTTCACTTCGAAGTGCGAGTGTTTGCCGCCCACGCTGATCGTGACCATCGCGAGGCCCGGCTTCACGGCCGTCACTTTACCGGCGTCGTCGACCGCGACGGTCTCCGGGTCCGACGCGTCGTAGGTTTCGGTCTTGTCCGTGGCGTTCTCGGGGCGGACGGTCACTTTGCCGGCGATGTCGGCCGTCTGGCCGACGACCAGCGTGATGCCGCCGCTCAGCGACGAATCGAGCGCGATCGCCGAGACGGGAACCACCTTGTCCGTGTCGGAACTGTCGTCACAGCCGACGCCCAACAGTGCCGCAGCTGCGAACAGGAATATGCTGATTTTTTTCATCATCGTAAGTTTATCGGTTTATAAGGGTTTACCAGCCGGGGTTCTGCACGAGCACGTCGCTGCGCTTGATCTCGTCCAGCGGAATGGGGTAGAGGTAGTTTTTGTTCTTGAAAGAGCGGGTCTGCAGCTTCGTGCGGGTGTAGTATGCGGGCTGCGGCTGGTCGACGTTCATGCCGTGGAAATCGCCTCCCTGGCCGCCTTCGCCGGGCGCCTTGTCGGCGATCATCCAACGACGCACGTCGAAGTAGCGCTGTCCCTCGGTGGCCAGTTCGATGCGGCTTTCGCGGCGGATGGCCTCGCGCTGCAGCGACTGGTTGCCCTCGATGTCGGGGTTCAGCACCTCCAGATCCTCCAGTCCGGCGCGGCTGCGCACCAGATTGACGTATTTCAGCACGTCCTTGTTGCCCGGCTCCACTTCGTTGAGCATCTCGGCGTAGAGCAGGTAGAACTCAGCCAGCCGGAAGATGATGACCGGACGGTATTTCGACTCCACGGCCCCCGTGATGTTGCCGCCGTAGACCGTGCGGTTCATGCGCTTGTAGAGCAGGTAGCCCGTGAGCGGAGCGCCGTCGGCCACCGAATTGTCGTCCGTACCGCCCTTGTAGAACTGAATCTCGTTGTTGCTCATGTGCCACTTCATGCCCGAGAAGCTGACGGTGTTGTAGAAACGCGGCTCGCGGTCGATGTACATTTTCGATACCTGAATGCCGTTGTAGGTTCCCATTTCGGCTTCGTTGGCCGGATAGAGTTCCGACTTGGGCAGGAACGAGGTGGCTTTGATCGGCTTGCCGTCCTTCATGTAGAAGTCGTCGACCAGCTCCTGCAGCAGGTGGAAACCGCCCTGGCCCTTGGGCTGCGAACGCGGCGTGGCGAACGTGTCGAACTTCTGTTCTCCCAGTTTGCCCCACGAGTTGGTCGAGGTGGCCCAGATGATCTCCTTGTTGTACTCCTGGAACAGGTTGTAGAGGTCCTTGTCCGGGTTGCCGGTGTTGACGAGTTCGTAACGGCTGCCCGATTCGGCGTAGTCGAGGAAATCGCGGAGGCGGTCCACCGCGGTCTGGAGTTTCGATTCGTCCCGGTCGGGGAAGAGCCGTTTGCCGTCCTTGTTGGTCAGCGCCAGCGCCTCGGTCCATTTGCCGTTGAAGAGCGGGCTGGCGGCATAGACCCACAGCTTGGCGCGCAGGGCCAGCGCGGCGCCCTTGGTCGGCACGGCGCGGAGGTTCTCCTTGTCGTGGTAAGGCTCCTGGGACATCTCCTCCATGCACTCTTTCAGCTCCCGGTCGATGAACTCGATCACCTCGTCGAGCGAGTTGCGCGGAAGGTCGAGGTTGTCGCCCAGCTCCATCGAATGGTCGACGATGGGCACGGGACCGTACATCTCCATCAGATAGTAGTGGTAGGCTGCGCGCATGAAGCGGACGTTGGCCTTGTAGAGTTTGATCTCCGCCTCGGTCAGACGGGCGGCGTCGGGACCTCCCTCGTCGACGATCGGATGAGCCTGTTCGAGGAAGATATTTGCCTGGCGGATGCTCTCGTAGAGCGTGTTCCAGCGCTGCGAATTCTTATTGGACGAGTTCCATTCGGTGTATTTGCCGGCATTGTTGGCCAGTCGCGTGTAGATCTCGTCGGCATAGGAGGCCCAGGGGTTGCCCATCGGGCTGTCCGTCACCCAGACGGCCGAATAGTCGGGACGGTTGTTGAAGACCTGCGAGTACCATTTTTTGGTGCGGTCGACATTGCTGAACACCTGCGAGATGTCGGAGATGCCGCCGACCAGCTCGTCGGACACGTCGAGGAAGCTGCACGACCAGACCGTGCAGGCCAGCAGTCCGATGGAAAGTATTTTTACGAAATTCTTTTTCATGATTCGTTCTTCTTTAGAAGTTGACTTCGAGTCCCAGCGTGAAGGTGCGCGACATGGGATAGCTCATACCCTGGTTGCGGTTGCCCTGCTCGGGGTCCCAGTACTTGATGTCGTCCCATACGCAGAGGTTGTTGCCCAGCATGTAGACGCGCACGGCGTCGAGGCGGAGCTTGCGCAGGAAAGTCTTGGGCAGGTTGTAGCCGATTTCGAGGTTCTTGAAGCGCAGGAAGTTGCCGCTGCGGAGCCACCACGTATTGGGCTCCTTGTTGACGTTGTGGCTGTAGTGGCTGTGCAGACGCGGCATCGTAACGTCCTGACGCGGGTTGTCGGCCGTCCAGCGGTCGAGGAACAGCGTGCGGTAGTTCGACTTGTCCTCATACCAGTTGAAAGGCCAGAAGTGGTTGTTGCCCGAAGCCAGCAGCACCGACGAGTTGCCCGTACCCTGGAAGAAGGCGCTTACGTAGAAGCCCTTGTACTCCACGTTGAGGCCGAAACCGTAGTTGATCTCGGGGTTGTAGGGGTGTCCCACGCCGCGTTTCTTGTCGTTGCTGTCGATCACACCGTCGTGGTTCAGGTCGGCGAACTTGATGTCGCCCGGGCCGATGGTACCCTGCAGCGCGACGGTAGGAAGACCCGGACGCAGTTCGTAGGAGTAGGTTCCGTTGGGGTTCTGCGTGCGGATGAAGTCCTCTTCGGTGTAGAGGCGCTCGGCGATGTAGAGTTCGTTCTCATTGACGCGCGTACCGGTGACCCGCTGGTATGCGTAGAGCTGGTTCAACTCGTCGTACTCGACGATCTTGTTGCGCGCGAAGGTGAACGTACCGCGGGCGCTGATGCGGACCTTGCCGAAATTGTGATGTGCGTTCAGGCTGGCGTCGACGCCCCAGTTGTCCACGATGCCGTAGTTCTGCCACGGTTTGGCGTGGAAGCCGGCGACGCCGGGGACTGTGTTGCGTTCGAGCAGAATGTTCTCGCGGCGGTTGTTGAAGTAGTCGGCCGTCAGCTCGATCTCGTTGTCGAAGAAGCCCAGGTCCAGACCGACGTTGCGTTTGGTCTCGATCTCCCACTGGATGGAGTTGTTCACGAAGCGCATGTCGTAGATACCGGCACCCATGCCGTTCGAAGCCGAGGTTCCGATGCCCTGGTTGAAGGTGTGGCCCTCGGTGTTGAACGTCGCGCGGTAGAGGAAACGGTCGGTACCCGTGTCGTCGTTACCCGTGCGGCCCATCGAAAGGCGGATTTTCAGGTTGTTCATCACCCGCTTCAACCCTTCGGGATAGAATTTCTCGTTGGAGACGAAGTAGCTAACGCCGACTGCCGGGAAGAATCCGAAGCGGTTCTTCTTGGCGAAGGTCTCGCTGCCGGTGTATCCGAAGCTGCCTTCGATGAAATAGCGGTTGTCGTAGGAGTAGGTCACGCGGCCCACGATGCTCTGCTTGTGGTAGGGGAGCACCGGATCGTTCTTCTGCTGCTCCTTCTGCATGTAGAGGATCATGGCGCTGACGTTGTGGACGTAGTTGAAGACGCGCTGGTAGTTGACGGCGGCTTCGATATAGATCTTGCGCAGGTAGCTCGTCGAGGTGAACTTGGGGTCCGAAATCTCGGGCGATCCCGACGAGGTCGTGGTGTAGACCAGGTTGCCGTCGGCGTCGCGGCCCTTGGCATGGTAGAGACTCGGCCAGTAGTCGCGCAGCGTCGCCGAGCTGCCGTCGTAGTCGAAGCTGACGCTTCCGCGGGCGCTCAGACCCGGGGTGATGAATTTCAGGTCCTGCTCCAGTTTGACGTTCGACTGGATTTTGACGCCCCACTCCTGACGGTAACCCTGGTTGTAGAGCATGTTGTAGGGGTTGCGGTTGTTCGAGTCGGCCTGTTTTTCATAGGAAGAGAGCGTGCCGTCGCTGTAGATGGCCGGGAAGAGGTACGACGGCGTGTGGAGCATGAAGCTGAAGACGTCGTCGGCCGAACGGTTGGCCGTGCGGCGGTGTACGTACTGTCCCGAGAGGTCGACGCTCAGCCGCGTGGACTTGCTGACCTTGAGGTCGATGTTGCTGCGCAGGTTGTAGCGCTCGAAACCGAAGTTGCTGTCGTACTTGCCGTTGGGATTCTCCTTGAAGACGCCGTCCGACTGGAAATAGGCCATCGAGACGAAATATTTGGCGTTCTCGGCGCCGCCGCGGAAATTGAGCGTGTAGCGCTGGCTGTGTACGGCTTTGCGGACCAGTTCGTCGATCCACTGCGTGTCGGGGTAGAGGTCGTTGTCCGCCCGGTCGCGGTAGAGCTGGATCAGGTCGGTGTTGAAGCTGGGGACGAGTCCGTCGTTGAAACGGGCTTC
The DNA here is from genome assembly GCA_949840605.1 of uncultured Alistipes sp. The sequence goes on along the minus strand of CATKXN010000019.1, from coordinate 36 downwards.
GTTGGCCAGTTCGAGGTAGTCCCACGAGTCGACGAA
>CATKXN010000018.1 GCA_949840605.1 uncultured Alistipes sp. | reverse complement strand
TCGTCTAGATGCTTCAGGGCGGCGTGGACTGACTCTTTGTCACTCAGACGAGTTCGAGAGTGGGGTACACGCCCGATCTGAAACTGCGCGGCACCTCGACCATCATGGGCAACACCTCGCCGCTGTGGGTGGTCGACGGCGTGATCCAGCCCGACCCGCTGTCGCTCGACCAGAGCTCGCTGATGACCGATGACCTGAAGACCATTCTCGGCAACCAGATCTCGTGGCTCAATCCCTCCGATATCGAGACGATCACCATCCTCAAGGACGCTTCGGCTACGGCCATCTACGGTTCGAAGGCGTCGAACGGCGTCATCGTCATCACCACCAAGCAGGGCAAGAGCGGACGGGTCGCCGTGAAATATACGGGCAACCTGAGCGTGCGCTCGCGGCCCAACTACGGCATGTTCAACCTGATGAACTCCCAGGAGCGTATCCGCTTCAGCCAGGAGGCTTTCGAGTCGGGCAGCTCCTATTCGGGCAACCGCGCCCCCATCAAGCAGCTCAACACCTTCGAGGGACTCTACCGCATGTACCTCGAGGGCGATATCGGCTTCGACGATTACAGCCGCAACTACAACCGGCTCGAGACCGTCAACACCGACTGGTTCGACCTGCTCACGCGCACGTCCGTGAGCCATAACCACAATCTGAGCGTGTCCGGAGGTTCGGACAAGGTCGTCTACAACGCCTCGGTGGCCTACGGCAACAACCGCGGCGTCGAAATCCGCAACGACACCGAGAACATGAGCGGCCGCGTGCGCGTCGGCGCCGACCTGCGCCACAATCTGCGTATCGACGTCTCGCTGATCGGGGCCATCGACAAGACCGACGGATACGGTCCCGGCGTGAATCCCATGAATTATGCGACGACGACCAGCCGGGCCATTCCGGCTTTCGACGAAGCGGGCGAACGGCTCTTCTACCGCTATCCTTCGAACTATGTTTACGGCGTTTATGATCTCGACCTGGGATACAACATCCTCAATGAGATCGACAACAGCTACTCCCTCTCGCGGCGCGACCGCATCAATGCGACGTTCGACCTGAACTGGGACGTGCTGCCCTGGCTGACCTATCAGTTTACGGGCGGTGTGGCCGACAACAATACCCGGAGCGAAATCTACGCCGGGGAGAGGACTTACTATATGGCGAACGGTTACCGGGGGTACGACTACGGGGCGAAGATCGCCGGAGAGCCCGAGTTCAACGCTGCACTGCTGCCTTTCGGCGGTGAGCTGCAGACGGTAAACAAGCGCGAGCACAACTACAATTTTCAGAATAAAATCCTGTTCCATCATACGTTCCGGGAGAAGCACCGCATCAATGCCATGCTCGGCATGGAGGTCCGCTCCACGAATTACGAGTCGGAGACCAACATCGTGTGGGGCTATATGCCCGAGCGCGGCAAACGGCTTTCGAAGCCCACGCTGCCCGAGAACTTCAGACCGACGGGAACTTCCAAGCTGCCGCCGCTGGGTCTCTTCGAAGACCTTTACCGGGGGCGCTGGGTCAAGCACGGCAGCGAGGAGAACTATTTCTCCTATTTCGCGACGCTCTCCTATACGTTCAAGGACCGCTACGTCCTCAACGCCAGCATCCGGAACGACGAGTCGAACCGCTTCGGACAGGATGTCAACCGACGTTTCGACCCGCTTTATTCGTTCGCCCTTTCGTGGGACGTGTCCGAGGAGTCCTTTATCAAGGACCGGGTGCGGTGGATCGACCAGCTGCGTCTGCGCGCCTCGTTCGGCGTGCAGGGAAACACCATTCAGAGCATCAGCCCCGATCTGATCGTCGCCCATCAGGGCGTGATCTCGCGTTTCGACCAGTACGGCGTTTCGATCCGCTCGCTGCCCAATCCCGAACTGACGTGGGAGAGCACCAAGTCGTGGAACTTCGGTCTCGACATGCAGTTGTTCCGCTGGGTGACGATGAGCCTCGAATACTACCGCCGCGCCTCGGATGCGATCGTCTACCAGCCCATTCCGCGGGAATACGGAATGTCGACCATGGCGCTGAACGGAGGCCGCATCAACAACGACGGTGTCGAGTTTACGCTGAACGTCACGCCGGTGCAGACCGAAAAGGTGAGCTGGACGGTCGGATTCAACACCTCGAAGAATTGGAACAAGGCGCAAAACCTCGACTCGGGCGACATCAACCAGCTCGGCGATTTCATCCTCGGCAACTCAGGGCGTATTCTCAAGAAAGGGTATCCGGTTTCGGGATTCTGGTCCTATTCGTTCAAGGGACTGAACCAGGAGACGGGCTATCCGGAGTTCAACCTGCCCGAGGGCACGGTGATGGACCCGGCCGGATTCCTCGTCTATTCGGGACAGCGCGACGCATCCTTCACCGGCGGATTCAACACTCGCGTGCGTTACTGCGGATTCACGTTCGGTGCGGATTTCACCGCACTGCTGGGCAGCAAAACCCGTCTGCCCAATCCGTTTACGACGCAGGAGCGTCTGCCCTCGCCCTATGTCAACATGGACCGGGAACTGCTCGGCCGATGGAAGCAGCCCGGAGACAAGACCGATATTCCGGCCTTTTACGCCGGAAAGACGAGTTCGACCGTCACGCTGCCGAACGGCAACATGGAGTCCATGTACACCATGTGGGGCAATTCGGACATCCGGGTTGTCGACGGATCGTTCCTGCGCTGCTCGCAGCTGTCGCTCTCGTGGACCGCAAACCGCAAGGTCTGCTCGGCGCTCCGGCTCTCCGACCTGACGGTCAGCGTCATGGTCAACAACGTTTTCGTGATCTGCGACAAGCGGTTCAACGGATTCGACCCCGAACTGGGGAACAGCGTCATGCCCCGCGTCTTCACGTTCGGCCTCAATCTGGGATTCTAACATACAGATAACAATGCATATGAAAAAGATAAGCACGCTGCTTCTGCCGGTTTTGCTGCTGCTCGGGTCCTGCGCCGACTTTCTGGAACCCAAATCGGAAAACGAATTCGTTCCCGAGTCGGTTACGTCGCTGGATGAATTGCTGCTCTATGAGTCTTATTATATGAATGCCTCTGCGCTCACGCCGTTCTTCACGCTGCTGAGCGACGACGCGGCCGTAGTTCCCTTCGTCGGATCGGGGGACCTGCTGACCCCCGTGCATCTGGTCCCGCTCCGGTCGCTCTTCACCTGGCAGCCCGATGTATACGAAGTGCTCGACGAGGACCGGGTGAGCGAATCTTACTACGACATCTATTCCGCCTGCTACGGCCGCATTCTCGGATGCAACGCCGTGCTGGACTATCTTCCGGGCGTGGGCGGCGATCCGCAGGAGAAAACCCGCATCGAAGCCGAAGCCTGCGCCCTGCGCGGTTTTTACTATTTCCATCTGGTGAACTGCTACGGAATGCCCTACAACTACGATAAGGAGTCGTTGGGCGTGCCCCTGCATCTGCACAGCGCGGTGTCCAGCGCCACTGTCGCCCGCAATACCGTCGGGGAGGTGTATGAACAGGTTCTCGAAGACCTGAAACGCGCCGAACAGCTCTACGAATCGCTGCCCGCGGACATGCAGTGGAAAGCCAACATGCGCGTCAGCCTGCCGTTCGTGCAGCTGCTGCTCTCGCGCGTCTACCTCTATATGGAGGAGTGGGCGCAGGCTTCGGAATATGCGGACAAGGTCCTTGGCGATACGCGCTTCCGACTGATCGACCGGCTCGAGCTGCCGCAGGGGGAGGGAACCTATTTCAATTTCCACAGCTACGCCAATCCCGAAGTCATCTGGCCTTACGGCGATGCCTCCTACCTTTCCTTCTTCGAAAGCCCCTACATGCTGGTGGCAGCCCTGGGAGGTAACGCGGCGTTCGTCACCGCCTCCAACGATCTGGTCACCCTGCTCAACCGGGGGCCGATCGTGGGCGATATCCGGGTGAAGCAATACCTGATCCGCGACCGGCGGTCGGTCAATTATATGGCTTACAGCAAGTTTAAGGTAAATGAAAGCAGTCTCATACCCGACCTGAACGGCTATTTCGCACGCAGTTTCCGTGTGGCGGAGGCCTATCTCAACCGGGCGGAAGCCGAGGCCATGCTATATGCGGAGGAGGGTGGCGATGCACACAGGAAAGAGGCCGTCAGACTTTTCGACGAGTTGCGCGCCAAGCGCATCGAACACCCCGAGTATGTCGAGGACGACCTGGACGACCGTACCCCCGAACGCCTGGTCAACTCGATCCGCAACGAACGGCGCCGCGAACTCTGTTTCGAGGACCATCGCTGGTTCGATCTGCGTCGTTACGGCATGCCGGAGGTCCGGCATCTCTGGTACGAGGGAGCGACTACGGCTCAGGTGGCGCGTTATACCCTCCGGAAGAACGACCCGCACTATGCGCTGCAGATTCCGCCTTCGGCCATGAAATACAATTCGCTGCTGGAGCAGAATCCCAAAGGCCCCGTCCGCGTGGATTAATCTACAAAAATGACGAAAATGAAAATGATCAAACATCGAGTTGCGATACTCGCCGCCGTATGCTGTACCGCGGCCGTGATGCTGGTATCGTGTTATTCTGAGGAGGAACTCGCTCCGACCCAGCTGACCGACGATCTGTTGTTCGACTTTCCGCAGGGCAGCAGCGAGTCGGACCGTACCCTGCAGCGGATTCAGGAGCGTTACGGAAGCTATCCCGTGTATCGGGATATCACCGAAAGCCTGCTCAACAGGGCGTGGGTCAACCTTTATCCGACCATGACGCTCGTGGCCGAGGACGTTTCCGATGCGGAACTCCCGTTCTACGCCGATTTTCTCTCCCGCCATCTGCTGGGCTGGTTCGACGCCGCGATTTTCGGAGAGTTCCTGCCGCGCTACTTTTTCCTGGTCAAGAACATGCACCGCGTGGAGAACGGGATCGCCAAACCCCACATGCCGGTCAAGACCGACGGAGTCGATTTTTGGGCCGTCAGTTTCGAAAGCAAATTTCTGGCAAACCCGATTCTCTCCGAACTCAAACGGCCGCGTCTGCTGCTCACCTATGAGATCATCTTGCGGGCTCTGCAGGCCGGGAAGATCGAGGTTCCGTTCAATTTCTCGGAAGGGATCGACTACGAGACGCCGATCTGCAACGACATCTCCGATCCCCGTTCGGAGAACCATTTCCAGACCCGCGGATTCGTGCAGTACGTACAGCCGGATTTTTCGAACCAGACGAAGTCGTATACCGTAGAGATCGCAGCCGCCCGGAACCAGGATTTTCTGATGTTCGTCCGCAAGATTCTCTACTCGACTCCGGAAGCATTCGAGGCGGAGAACGGGGAGTACGACCTGGTGATGAAACGGTATCGGATCGTCCTGAACTGTCTGAAATCCTACGGCGTCGATCTGAGCGGCATCGCTTCGGGACCGCAGTCGAATAAATAGAACAAGTAGAAACACGCATGAAACATCTGATTCAATTTGTCTGCACGGCAGCGCTCGTCGGACTGATCCTGCCGTTGTCGGCGACCGACGCGCTGGCCAAAAAGCCCAAAAAGAAAGGCGCGAAGACCGAGGCATCGGCTCCGAAAGCCAAACCGGAGACCGAATACGACAAACTTTTCAAAGACAAAAAGTGCGAAACCGTTCGGGGCATGATGACCCTGCACGATGTGGAGGGCAAACTGTATGTCGAACTGCCGCTTTCGCTCCTGGGGCGCGACATGCTGATCGGGTCGACCGTCAGCAAAATCACCGACAACCGTTTTGCCTCGGCGGGCGAGAAACCGCACGAGCCTGTCCAGTTCACGTTCGAAAAGGCCGGGAAGAAAATCACCCTCTGCCGTTCGAATTTCGACATGCTTACCGACGACGACCGGATGCGGCAAAGCATCCGTGCCAATGCGATGCAGAGCGTTCTCGCCGCGTTCGACATCAAGGCCTACGCACCCGACAGTACGGCGGTGGTCGTCGACATGACCGATTTCTTTCTGGGAGACCGCGAGGAGCTGAGTCCGTTCCCGACCGCTTCGCCGGCAAGCGCCGTGCAGATCACCAAACAGTTCAAACGCGACCTTTCGCGTCTGGAGACCGTCAAGGCCTTTTCGGACAATGTCAGCGTCCGCTCCAGCCTCTCCTATACCGTGTCGATGAGCAACCGTCAGCGCCGGATCATTTACATGACCGACCGGCCTTTCACGGCGGAGATGACGCGCAGCATCATCCTGCTGCCCGAAAAGCCGATGCGGCCGAGGCTGGCCGATCCGCGGATCGGCATCTTCTACCAGGGCAAGTCGAAGTTCGGCGACGGCGGACGATGGGCGAAGGCCGTCTACTACACCCGCCGCTGGCGGATCGAGCCCTCCGACTCGGCGGCCTGGCTCCGCGGCGAGCAGGTCGAACCCGTCCGGCCGATCGTCTTTTACATCGACGATGCCTTCCCCGAAAACTGGCGGCCCTACATCCGTCAGGGCGTGGAGGTGTGGCAGAAGGCCTTCGAGCGCATCGGATTCAAGAATGCGATCGTCGCCCGGGATTTCCCGAAGGACGACCCCGAGTTCGATCCCGACAACATCCGCTACAACTGTATCCGTTACTCGCCTTCGTGGACGGCCAATGCCATGGGCCCTTCTTGGGCCGATCCCCGCACCGGCGAGATTCTGAACGCTTCGGTGTCGGTTTACCACAACCTGGTGAAACTGGTGCACTCCTGGCGGTTCATCCAGACCGCCCCGGCCGACCCGGAGGTGCGGAAAGTCCGCCTGCAGGATTCGATCATGGGGGACTGCATCCGTTATGTGCTTTCGCATGAAGTCGGGCACTGCCTATCGCTGATGCACAACATGGCCGGCTCGTCGGGCATCCCCGTCGACTCGCTGCGCTCGCCCTCGTTCACCGCCCGCTACGGGACGACCTACTCGATCATGGACTATGCCCGCAACAACTTCGTGGCGCAGCCCGGCGACAAGGAGCGGGGCGTGCGGCTGACGCCGCCCGAACTGGGTGAATAAGATTACTACGCCATCGACTGGCTCTACCGTCCGATTCCCGAAGCCGCGACGCCCGAGGAGGAGGCCCCCGTGCTGAACCGCTGGATATCGGACCGTTCGGGCGATCCCGTTTATCGTTACGGGAAGCAGCAGTTCCTGGCCCGGGTCGATCCGAGCGCCTTCGAGGAGGACCTCGGCGACGATCCCGTGAAGGCCGCCGACTATGGCGTGAAGAACCTGCGTTACCTGCTCTCGCACCTGAACGAATGGACTGCCGGCGACGATCCCGATTTCGAATTCCGGCACACCGTCTATAACGAGACGCTCATGCAGTATCAGCGCTACCTGACGCGCGTGCTGTGCAATATCGGCGGCATCTATCTCAACGAACGCTACGAAAAGGATGCGCGTGCGAGCTACGAGCCCGTGCCGGGCGACGAGCAGCGCCGTTCGACGGCTTTCGTCCTGCGGCAGGTCAAGGATCTCGATTGGCTGGACGACCCCGAGGTGAGACGCATCCTTCCGCTCGGCCCGCAGTTCGCTCCGCAGTTGAGCCAGTCGCTTTTCAAGTCGCTGCTTCAGCGCTGCGGGATGCTGTGGCACAGCGCTCCGCTGATGGGGCGGGATGCCTATTCGCAGCGGGATTTCCTGAACGAGCTGTTCGATGCGGTGTGGGAGCCCACGCGCCGCGGCCGTTCGCTGACACCCGTCGAGCGCGACATGCAGCAGCTCTACATCGCTTACCTGATGACCAATTCGTCGGTGATGGCCGCCGTGGAGCAGCCTGTTCCCTATCGGAACGGGTTGACGAGCTGTGTGTTTCCGCTTCCCGAGAGTGTGTCGGAGCGGAGCCGGCAGGATTTCGGAACGCTGCCCGAAAGCGTGCTCGGCATGTTCACCAACCGGGAGGGCGGTCTGCGCGAGTCGCTTTCCGGGGAGCACGCCGGATTCGCATTTTTCGCGGGCATTCAGGGACAGACGCCGGTTTCGAAGCATATCTGCTTCGGGCTGCTCGACAGGAGCCTGAAGATGCTGAAAAGCCGGGTTGCAACGGGCTCCGAGGAGACGCGCCGGCATTACGAGTTGCTGATTCATAAGATCGAACAGGAACTGAAGTAACCGATGTCGAGACTTTTTTTACATACGCTGCTGCTTGTCCTCTGCTGTTGGAGCGTCTGCGACGGGGTCGGAGCGGCGCCTAAAAAGAGGCGTTCGCAGCGCAAAGAGCAGCCTGCGCCGCAGCTTTCGGCGTACGAAAAGCTCTTCGACGGCAAGCGGACCGTCAGTTCGGAAGGGCTCATAACGTTCCGGCTGACGGACGACGGCAAGCTCTATGCCGAATTCCCGCGGAGGCTGTGGGGGCGCGAATTGCTCTACGCCTCGGTCATCGAGGAGACCTCGGGCCCGGCGGAGGGCGTCGCCGGACAGTTCTCGGACAACAACGTTCCGCTGCGCTTCGAATTGCAGGACTCGATGCTTTATGTCTGCCACTCGCGCGACGATGCGCCGGTGAACCGGAGCGGCGATTCATCTGTGGATCGAAGTCTTCGGGAACAGACGATTCCCGGGCTGTGGAAGCGGTTCCCGGTATTGGCCGCAACGGAGGACGATACGGCCGTGGTGGCGGAGGTGAGCGATCTGTTCATGACCCATTTCTCACAGCTGGCGACTTTCCCGAAAGATGCCTATAACTCGATGGGCGGTCAGATCATGCGCACGCATACTCTGCTTTCCGAAAGGTCCCGGCTGCTCGGTGTCCGCTGCACGGAGAGCTATGCTTCGGTGGACTGTGACCAGTCCTATAAACTGGACGGGTATGTGTTCGGGTTTATGAAGATTCATGGGGACTTCCGGCTGCGGGCCGTGGTCCGCAAGATGCTCTATCTGCCTCCCGAGACGCCGATGCGCGCCCGGGCGGCCGATTCGCGTGCGGGTGTGCAGCCGGCGGAGTGTGCCGTGCTGGAGGATGTCTGCAAGCCGCTCGGCCGCAGGTGGCATGCGAAGCGCTGGCGGCTGGAACCCGCCGACAGCGCCGCCTATGCCGCCGGAGAACGGGTGCCGCCTGTGAAGCCCGTTGTGTTTCATCTCGATACGATGGTGCCGCAGCAGTGGCGGCCTTATGTGCGCGAGGGGGTGCTGGCATGGAACGACGCTTTCGAGCGGATCGGATTCAGGGATGTGGTTCGTGTGGCCGATTTTCCGCGCGATACGGCTTTCGACTCCACCGCTCCGTCGCTCTCCACGATCCGTTTCTCCCCGTGCGGGAAAAACTCCTGCGACTGCTCGCTGCAGACCGATTCGCGGACGGGAGAGATCCTGAATGCCACGATCTGCCTGCACAGCGGGGTTTTGGAGTACTATGCCGATCTGTTGGTAGTTCAGGCGGCCGCCTCGCAGCCGAAGCTGCGGACCGGGGAGCTGCCCGAAGAGATGATGGGGGCGATCGTCCGGGCCGTCGTGATGCAGGCCGTCGGCAGGAGTCTGGGGCTGGAACGGAATCCCGGCGCTTCGTATGCCTATCCGGTCGACTCGCTGCGTTCGGCCTCGTTTACGTCGCGTTACGGCATCGTCTCTTCCGTGATGGAGGATTTGGTGTTCAATTATGTGGCGCAGCCGGAAGACGTCGCCCGGGGAGCCCGGCTCGTGCAGGAATGTCTCGGACCCACTGACTATCAGGTGATCCGTTGGCTCTATGCCCCCGTTTCCGGTGCGGCAACCGCCGCGGAGGAGCGTGCGGAGCTCGAAAGATGGATCGCAGAGTCGGCGCGGGAGCCCTACGTGCGTTTTCGCAGCAGGGTGGCCTCCGGTTTTGATCCTACGGCCCTGTCGGGCGAATTGGGGGACGACCTCTTCCGGTCGATGGACTACCTGACGGTCAATCAGAAACGGATGGCCGCGCATCTTTACGAATGGTTCGGAGAGGAGGATCGCGACCTTGAATTGAGAGCCCGGATTTTTTCTTCGATGACGGACCGTTACGCCCGCCAGTTGTGCTTGCTGCAGCGCTGTCTCGGCGGATTCGTCTTGAATGACATTCGCGGCGGCGACGACGCCCCTGCCTATGTTCCGCTGCCGCGCGAGACGCAGCGGCGTGCACTCCGCTATATCGTGGCCGCCTTGCGCGATCTGGACTGGCTCGACCGGGTGCCGGTGCGCGAGATGCCTTATGGAACGAGCGAATACATCACCGAGGTTTATCGGGTGAATATCATGCGCTCTACGATGGAGCGTCTGGGGCATGTCTCGTTGTGCGGCGATCGGTTGCAGGACGGTTATTCGTCGCGGGATTTTATGCAGGACCTCTACGACGAGATTTTCGGACGGGATCTTCGCCGCGGAGGCTGGACGTCGTACGAAATGAGCTGGCAGATGCAGTTGCTGGATCGTCTCATCAGCGGATCGGGGCTGAAAGAGATCCGCGAGCGCAGGGAGCGTGAGGCCCTGGCCAGACGGCGGGCCAAAGCCCGGGCCGTGGCTTCGGAGGTCGGACTGACATCGGCGGATCGCGATGCGGAATCCGGGGCCGGTCCGCTGTGGACGGCTGCCGGCGGGACGGATCGGGAGACGGCTTCCGCAATCGGTTCGGCGCCCGATGCCGGGGACGTTTCGGCGGAGGGGGACTTTTATCCGACGGCGCCTCTCCGGAATCCGGCCGTCGCGGTCGATATCGCCCCCTGGTGTCTGCAAACCCTGCAGCAATTGCGCGAGGACCTGCGTGCGGCGTTGCCGGCCGTTGACGAGGAGACCCGTGAACACTATCGGTTCATGCTTTTCAGCATGGAACGAGTTTTTGCCGTTAAACCGTAATATGTCATGAAAAAATACTGTTTTATTCCCGTTTTGTTATCCGCCCTGCTGCTGTGGAACTGCGGCGGTTCATCCGACGATCGGCTGGAGCCGGACGTCACGCTCATTGTCACTCCTTCGCTTGTCGTGATCGACGCCGACGCCGGCCGGGCGGAGTTCGTCGTGGAGGCTTCGGGAAACTGGCGTCTGTCCGGGGTTCCGGAGTGGTGCGGCTTCGTCCGTCCCGACCGCGGGGGAGCCGGAAAGACGACCGTCTCCGTCGGCGGAAAGTTCTACGACGGCGAGCAGGACCGCACGGCTGCGTTGACGGTCACCTGCGGCGCAATGAGTCTTCCTGTCACGTTGACGCAGCGGGGACGGAGGTCCATCCTGCTGACGCCGGACCGGATCGAACCGCTTGCCTGCGGAGGCGATTCGTTCGAGGTCCGCGTAGAGGCGAACTTCGCCTTCGAGGTCGAAATCCGGCAGGAGGGAGAGCCGTGGTTGCGGCAGGTCGGTTCGCTGCCGAAAGAGAGCGGTACCCTCTGTTTCGAGGCCGCCTCCAATCCGGGCGTCGCGCGCAAGGCCGTGGTCGTTTTCCGCGACACGCAGAGCGATTACGGGGCGGAGCTGCCCGTGACCCAGCTCGGAGATCCCGCCGAGCAGGACCGCGCCGTGCTGAAGGAGTTGTATGAAACGGCCGGAGGAGCATCCTGGACCCGGTCGGATCACTGGAACAGCGACCGTCCTCTTGCGGAGTGGTTCGGCATCACGCTGGAAGACGGCCGGGTCGTCGCGATCGACCTGCCGGACAACAACCTGGCCGGAACCCTGCCCGCCGCCCTGGGCGGGCTGGCGCTGCGCCGCCTGACGCTCCGCGGAAACAAACTTTCGGGCAGTCTGCCCGCCGGACTGCGGACGAATCCCTGCTGGAAGGAGATGAACGCCGCCGAGACGATTTATCCTCAGGCCGAGGGCTTCGGTTTTTCGTATTCGGACGGGGAGGTCACCTGTCTGCAGCGGGCAGTCAAAGGGAAAGGAATCGATGTGGTTTTTCTGGGCGATGGTTTCACCGCCCGGGAACTGGTGCTCGGAACGGGGTTCGATGCAATGGCCGAAGAGGCGTTGGCGGCATTTTTCGGGGTCGAGCCGATGGCCTCCTGCCGGGACTATTTCAACGTCTATTCCGTGGCGGCCGTATCGCAGGAGAGCGGGATCGGTGTGACGAAAGCCAAGGATACGAAGTTCAAAACCTATTTTAAGGAGCTGATCGGCGCGACGATGACCACCGATGACGCGACGGCCTATGCCTATGTCTCCAAAGCGCCGGTGACGGACTATTCCCGGACGCTGGTCGTCATGCTGGCCAACACGACGAAATACGGCGGTACGACGATGTCCTGGGACGACAACCGGGCGATCTCGATCTGTCCGAACTATCCCGCAGGCAATCCGGAGCAGGTCTCTGCCGGCAACTACGGACTCGCCGGGCTGATCCGCCATGAGGCGATCGGACACGGATTCGCCAAACTCGACGAGGAGTATACGACGACCTTCCCGCAGCAGCGGCCGGGAGCGGACTATGCTGCGCAACTCGCCGAGCGTCATCGGCGCGGCTACTCGCTCAACATCGACACCACCGACGATCCCAAGTCGGTGTGCTGGAGCCACTTCATCGGCCGGGCCGGGTACGGCGAAGTCGGGGTGTTCGAGGGCGGAGGCGGTTATCCGCAGGGCGTGTGGCGACCGGAAAAGGAACCCTCCTGCATGCAGGACAACCGGCCCTATTTCAATGCCCCGAGCCGGGAACAGATCGTCAGGCGCATCAAAACGCTGGCGGGGGAAACCTACGATTTCGAGGAGTTCGTACGTCAGGACCTGGCGGCGTCGGCGAAGTCCGGCAAATAATCCGGACCGCATTGCATCCTAAGGAAACGGGGGCATCTGCAAGGATGCCCCCGTTTCGTTTTCATCCGGGACCGCGCCTCACTCGAAAATCAGCAGGTCGATGCTTTCCGGCGCCAGCGCCGAGCCGGCCGAAGGGGATTTTTCGGGAGAAACCGCTTTTACGAGGCTCTTCCCGGGGACCCGGACGCTGTAATCCAACGGTTCGTCGGCGGAGACGTTCCAGACGATCACACCGGTCCTGCCGCCCGACACGAACGCCTTGGCCGTCGCGAGGGAGTGGGAGCCCTCGAACTCGATCCCGGAGTCGTCGCGGAAATCGCCCAGGCGCAGCAGATCCTGATATTCGGTCTGGAAATCCGCCAGCACTTTCTGGTACTCCCTCATCCGGACGGGGTCCTGGCTGCACACCAGATCGATGTCCGGTTTGGTCGTCACGTTGCTGTAGTCGCCGATCTGCGGAATCCGGTCGGTTTTGAGGTAGTTCACGTCCGCCATGTAGCGCGTCTCCAGTTCGTTCTTGAGGTGGTACACGAGGACGAAATTGCTCATGTTGCGGCTGGTCACCGGAGCCGGATTCCGCACCGTCATCAACAGCTTGGGAAAGGTGTACGTGAGCATTTCGGGGAACCACGTGCTGCCGGCAGCGCCGTTCAGACGCTCTTCCATGCCGCGCTGGTCCGGCGGATAGACGTCGAACGAACAGCCGTGGAATATATTGATGCATCCCAGTTCGTAATCCGCGACTCCCTCCGTCATGATGATGAATTCGGGGTCGACGGCCGACATCTCCCGGCGGATTTCACGGATCATTTCGAGCCGGTCGCGCTCCACCGTCACGGCCGGGACGGTGTGACCGTGGTTCGCCGCATAGCAGAATGCCGGGCTGCGCGTCGCCAGCTGGTCGTATATGATGCCGTCGGCGCCGTAGTCGTGCGCCGTCCGGGCCAGGGAAAGCATCCGCTTCCGCCACGCCTCGCAGCCGAAACAGGCTCTTCCGTGCTTTCTGGCCGGCGCGTCGTAGTATTTGTGCCAGGTCTCGGAGAAGTAGGCGCCGGATTTGTCCACCATCGTGACATAACGCCCCGTGTCGGGCCAGTAACGGGTGCCGTTCTGGTCTATGAGCTGGCCGTTGACATACAGTATGCTGCGCAGCCCCCTGTTCCGGATGCCTTCGAGGGCTTTGCGCAGGGCGGTTTCGCCGCCCCGTTTCGGGTCGGGAAGGTAGTCGGGATAGAAGCGGTCGTGACCGCCGTGGGCCCAGCCGAAGAGGCCCACGATATCCAGACCCCGCTCCTCGGCGGCGTCGCACAGCGTGCCGGCGAATTCGTCGTAGTCGTACATGATCTCTTCATTCTGCTGCTTGGTAATGGCAAGCATCCATCCGGAAGACTCTTTCAGCCAGCGGGGCTGTTCGGCATATTCCATACGGGTCTCGAACCAGGAGCGGTAATAATCCGCGGCAGCGTGCCATGTGCCGGAATAGGGGCGGAGCCTCGTCTGCGGAACGTCGTAGCGTTCGCCGGGGAAGCAGGTGAACAGATGCCGGATCGAGGCGGAATAGGTATCCGACGAAGCATGGTAGCGGATGTTGAACTCCTTGGCCCGGTACTGCCCGTCGTGGCTCGCGAGGTAGAGGCCGCGCTTGTCCGAGGCGAAGGCGCACCACTGCATCGACATGTTTCGCGACGGATAGCCCGCGGCAAGCGAATATACGCCGTCCTGTTCTTTCCATTTCAGTTCTCTCGGGAGCGGCGTCCTGTCGTCGCCGTCGGCGGGACATTTCCGGAAGAGCTGTCCCATGCCCACCGGCATGATGAGGTTGAACTCCTCCAGGTCGTAGTCCAGGCCGTTGACGACTGGCCCCTCCAGGGCCTTGATCACGTATTCGGGATTGTCGTTGGCCAGGGACGCCGCAGCGACGTAATCGTCGCCCTCCTTTTCCCAGGCGATCCGAAGTGCGATGCCGGGAATCGTATCGCAGCGTGACGTGACGATCTCCGTCCTCGAGGAGTCGAGTTTTTCCAGGGTCAGCAGGTACTCCGTCCCCAATGCCACCCGGGAGTTTTGGGCCGTGAACGTCATGTCGCAAGCGCTCAGGGCGACGCTTGCGAAAAGTAGGGCCGTGATTTTACGGTTCTTCATTGTTTCTGAAAAAAAGTTTTTATATTTGCATTCGAACTTATGTGTAATGTGGTGTGGTTTCAAATGCAATATTAGTCATTAAGTAGCCGAAAACAAAATTTTTTACGAAAAATAATTATCCAATCCCGTTTGTTATGAAAATGAAGAAACTGTTGCTGTTGGCGTTGCTGCTGGGTATCGCCGGAAGCGAGGCTTCGGCCGAAGTCAGGCTCATGGGCTTCAATGTCAGGTATAACACTCCCAAAGATACGGGAGATACCAACTGGCAAGTCCGCAAATCGGCCATTCAGAAAATGATGACGACCGTGCTGCCCGACGTCGTGGCGGTCGGCGAGGCCCGCACCCGGATGCGGGAAGACTTGTTGGAGCTGCTTCCGGACTACGCCCTGATCGCCATCCCGGGGACGGGCACCCGCCAGGGAGCCAATACGACCATTCTGTATAACCGAAAGACGGTGAAACTTCTGAAGCAGGGGTGGTTCTTCCACAGCGAAACTCCGGATGAACCCTCCATGTGCTGGCATGTCAACAGCAAGCAGTGGCGCGGCACCTGCTGGGGGCTCTTCAAGGAGAAGGCTACGGGAAAGAAATTCTATTTTTTCGCCACGCACCTGTGCCTCGGAATCAAAAACCGCGACCTCGAAGCCAAACTCAATTCCGCGCTGCTGAACGTGGACAAAATGCAGGAGATCGCCGGGGAAAATGCCCCCGTCTTCATCACCGGCGATATGAACGCCTCCTACGAGGACGACGACGTGCGCCGCTGGGGCCTCCAGCCGTTCTACTACTGGATGAAGAATGCCCGGGACATTCCGGGCGGCAACGACGAACCCACCTTCAACGCCTTCGGCAGGATGGAGATCACTCCCAAGCACACCATAGACCACTTTTTCTACCGTAACGCCGTCGTCAGCAAGTTCGAGAACCTGAACGAACCGCTGTGGGGCGTCCCCTATATTTCCGACCACTATCCCATCATGGCAACCTGTGACCTATGAATACCAACCGAACACAACTCGCGCTGATGGCGGCGCTCGTCCCCGCCGGAGCGTTCGCCCAGAGCGGAACGGGAACGGACGAGAGACCCAATATCGTGCTGATGCTCGCCGACGACTGGGGGTTTCCCCACGCGAGCGTATACGGCGCTCCGGCAGTCGACTCGAGGGCCCTGGACTGGGTGGCGTCCGAAGGCATGCTCTTTACGCGCGCCTATGCGGCGGCCCCTCACTCGTCGCCCTCGCGGGCCAGCATCCTTACCGGGATGTATCCCCACAGGCTGAAGGAAGCCTGCAATCTCAACAGCTATTTTCCCCGTGAACTGACCGTATACCCCGAAGAACTCGAGAAGTCCGGTTACGAAACGGTCTTTTGGGGTAAGGGCTGGGGCCCGGGAGTCTGGTCGAAAACGGGCTGGGAGCACAATCCGGCGGGCCACGAAGTCAAAGATCTGGTCAAATACATCGAAGAGGATGCTCCCCGCGACAAGCCCATCTGCGTATGGATGGGCAGCCGCAGGCCCCACAGACCCTACAAGGTGGGATCGGGCGAGGCGCACGGGTTCTGTCCCGACTCCCTGCGGCTGATCCCCTATCTGCCCGACGCTCCCGATGTGAGGACCGACGTGGCCGACTACTATTACAACATCCAGCTCTTCCAGGACGAGTGCGAGGCGGTCATCGAAGCCCTGCGCAAAAGCGGAAGACTGGACAACACGCTTCTGATCATCACCGGCGACAACGGGGATTCGTTTCCCCGGGCCAAGTCCAATCTCTACGACCTCGGGTGCCATGTGCCACTGGCCGTCCGCTGGCCCGGCGTCATCGAGCCGGGCAGCGTCTGCGACGGTTTCGTGAGCCTAATGGACCTGACGGCTACGTTCTATGAGCTGGCCGGGGTCAGGCAGCCCGTGAAGATGGATTCGCGCAGTCTCGTGCCCGTGTTCCGGGGCCGCGAAAAGTCGGCGCGGGAGATCATGTTCTTCGACCGGGAACGCCACACCAACACCCGTCCGGGAGGATACGGCTATCCCATGCGCTCGGTCCAGGACGAAGATTTCCTGTATATCCGCAACCTGCACCCCGAGCGGTATCCGGCGGGAGTGGACCCCGTTTTCGGGGACACGGGAAACGGCCCCGCCAAAGCCTATATGTCTTTCCACCGCGACGAATATCCGAAAGAGGTCTTCGAAAGGGCGTTCGGACTGCGGCCCGCCGAGGAGCTGTACGACCTTCGGAACGATCCCGGCTGTCTGCACAATGTCGCCGGAGAGGCCGCGTATCGGGGAGTCAGAAAGCGGATGGTGAAGAAGCTCGCCCGCTGGATGAAACGCACCGACGATCCCCGCACCGACCCCGACGACATGAGTTTCGACAAGTACCCCTATGTCCGCCACGCCATGCAACTGGCCGTCTTCGATGCCGCCGGCTGTATCCGGGACCGTTCCGGAAAACGCCGGGAGTGGGTCGAGGCACAGATGGAGAACCTCCGGAAACGGGGCGTGCGAGTCGTCGAACTGGAGGCCCCGCAGGATTTCGGCCAGTATGTGGAGGCGCTGAAGACGCTGTGTGCGGAGTCGGGGCTGACGATGCGGGAGATCACCCATGTCGCAGGTACGGAGATCGGCATACTGGCCGCCAAGGAGGTCGGAATCATACCTGCCGGGGTGACCTGGGGCGATGCCGACGCCCGGCAGATGCTGATGGCCGGCGCGAGTTACGTTCTGTCCGGCGAGGAGGATCTGAGACTTTGTCTCGATTTCCTGTAACGCCGTGTGCCGGGCTTCGATGACAAAAGAGAAAAGGCGCTGATCATCAGCGCCTTTTTGTGCCCAGGACAAGACTCGAACTTGCACGAACGTAATTGTTCACTACCCCCTCAAAGTAGCGTGTCTACCACTTTCACCACCTGGGCTTTACACTCCCGAATCAACTTTCGGGAGTGCAAATATAGACACTATTTTGCTATTCGCAAAATATTTTTGCGCGAAAAACGTCAAAATTTGCGAAACGCCGCCGACGGCGCTCCTGCACGGCCTCCGGAACAGCCCTTTATTTGAGTTTCATTTCCTTGAGCAGGTAACCCGCACCGCCGATGCGGTCCACGACGAACAGCACGTAGCGGATGTCCACAGCGATATTGCGGCAGATCGCCGGGTCGAACGCCACGTCGCTCATCGTCGAACGCCACGTGCGGTCGAAATTGATGCCGATCAGTTCGCCCGAGGCGTTCAGCACCGGCGATCCGGAGTTGCCGCCCGTGGTGTGGTTCGTGGCCAGGAAGCACACCGGCACGGTCTTGCGGCCGTCGATCGTCGTCGCCCAGCGTCCGTACTCTTTCGAAGCATAGAGGTCGCGCAGGGCCTGCGGGATGTCGTAGTCGTAGATTTCGGGATTGTCTTTGGCGATGATGCCGTCGAGGGTCGTCTGCGGCTTGTGGTATTCGCCGTCGGCATACTCGTATCCGGCCACCGAACCGTAGGCCACGCGGAGCGTGAGGTTGGCGTCGGGATAGAAGGCGCGCCGGGCGTCCCATTCGCGCAGTCCTTTGATATAGATGGTGTAGAGCTCGCTGAGCCGTTTGCTGTTGAGGTTGCGCAGCGATTTGGTGCCCGTGAGCCATCCGATGTGGCCGAGCATGCGCTTCGTTCCCGCGCGCAGGGCGGTCGCTGCCGTGGTGTCGCCCTCGTTCCATACCTGCGTGAAGATTGCTTCGGCGAAGGCCTCGGGCGTGCCGTAACGGGCTACGCCGTCGAGGACTTCCGGAATCTGGTACTGCGCCGGACAGCGTCGGGCATACTCCCCGAACTGCAGGCTGTAAAGGGCGCGTTCGGTCGCCTTGCGGCGGGCGAAAACCGCCTCGGCACGCTCCTTGGCGGAGTATTTGATCGGAAGCGCGCTGAGTGTTTCGAGCGTGATCTCGCGGGCGAAATAGGGGTCCGTGATGCGGGCGTATTCGGCTTTGAGCTGTGCCACGACATCGCGGTATTCGGGTTTGTCCTGCGCCCAGGCTTGGAACGCCTCCTCATAGGCGCGTTTCGAGGCCACGGTGCCGCGGCGTTCGATGCCCAGCGTCTCGCCCTGCCATTTCTTCCAGGCGTTGGCGATCGAGGCGTGGCGGGCGGCATAGAAGATGCGCAGCGCGGGGTCGGACTCCTGCGCCGCCGAGATGATGCCGAGACGGCCCGTGCGGACGGCGATCTTCGCCGGATCGGAACGCTCGGCGATATAGGCCACGGCGTCCGAGAGAATATACTCCTGGGTGTTGCCCGGGAAACCGTAGATCATCGTGAAATCCCCCTCCTTCACGCCCTTCGTCGAGATGGCGAAATGCTTCTTGGGGCGGTAGGGGACGTTTTGGGGCGAGTAGGCCGCCGGTTTGTTGTCCTTCGAGGCATAGACGCGGAACATCGAGAAATCGCCCGTGTGGCGGGGCCAGATCCAATTGTCGGTGTCGCCGCCGAACTTGCCGATCGACGAGGGCGGCGCGGCCACCAGGCGCACGTCGTCGAACTGCTCGTAGACGAACAGGAACTGCTGGTTGCCGTAGTACATCTGTTCGACGGCGGCCTTGTAGCCCGGACCTTCGGCCTCGGCTTTTTTGACGATTTCGTCAGCGGTCTCGCCCGCGGCGATGCGGCCGGTCACCTCCTCCATCCGGACGAGGAAGCGCACCCAGAGTTGTTCGTTGGGCAGCTCCTCGGCGCGCGAAAGGGCCCAGAATCCGTCGGTGAGGTAGTCGTGTTCGACGGTCGAGTGTCGCTGGATAGCGCCGTAGCCGCAGTGGTGGTTGGTCAGCAGCAGGCCTTCGGGCGAGATCAGTTCGCCCGTGCAGCCGCCGTTGAACAGCACTACGGCGTCCTTCATCGAGGCCTGGTTGACGGAATAGATGTCTTCGGCGGTGAGCCGGAATCCCTTGGCGCGCATGTCGTCGATGCGCGAGGAGATCAGGCTCGGGAGCCACATGCCCTCGTCGGCCAGTGCGGGCAACAGGAAGAGGACGGTCAGCAGGGTCAGCAGGGTTCGTTTCATCGGTCTAAAAATTTATCTAATTCTACATATAATTTCTGGATGGGAAGGCCCATGACGTTGTAGAACGAGCCTTCGATGCGTTCGATGGCGGCGTAGCCGATCCACTCCTGGATGCCGTAGGAGCCTGCCTTGTCGAACGGACGGCAGGTGTCGACGTAGTGTTCGATCTCCTCGGCCGAAAGCCTGCGGAACCAGACGCCGGTCCGCGCCCCGAAGCTGTGCATCCGCTCCGCCGTGCGCAGCGTGACGCCCGAGACCACCGTGTGACGGCGTCCCGACAGCCGCCCGAGCATTCCGACGGCCTCGTCGCGTCCGCGGGGCTTGCCGAGGACCTCGCCGTCGAGCACCACCACCGTATCGGCGGTCAGCAGGATGTCGTCCGCCGCGAGCGGTCCGGGCCAGGCGCGGCTTTTGAGCTGCGAGAGGTACAGCGGGACCTCTTCGGCGGGCAGGTCGGCGGGGTAGACCTCCTCGCAGTCGTATTTCGGGGCGGGCGTGTAGGGAAGCCCGCATCCGGTCATCAGTTCCCGCCTCCGGGGCGACTGCGACGCCAGCAGCAGGCGGTAGGGTTTGAGTTTGTCGTGGAGCAGCATGTTATCGTATGTCGAAATTCAACAATTCGCGTCCTTCGAGCGCCGCGCGCAGGTTGTCGCCGGGTTTCACGGGACCCACGCCCGCGGGCGTTCCGGTGTAGAGCAGGTCGCCCATGCGCAGGGTCACGTACCGCGACACCGAAGCGATGATCCGGTCCACCGTGAAGAGCATCTCCGCCGTGTCGCCCGTCTGGCGGCGCTCCCCGTTCACGTCGAGCGTGAAATGCAGCCGCTGCACGTCGCCGCCCAGCTCCGCGAGCGGGACGAACGAGGGCGAGATCGCCGCCGAGCGGTCGAAAGCCTTGCAGCTCTCCCACGGAAGCCCTTCGGCGATGGCCCGCCGCTGGAGGTCTCGGGCCGTGAAGTCGATGCCCAGCCCCACCTCGTCGTAGTAACGGCGGGCGAAACGCTCGGAGATGGCTTTGCCGACGCGGTTGATCCGCACGACCAGTTCGCATTCGTAATGCACTTCCTGCGAGAACGACGGGATGTAGAACGGGTCGTTGTTTCGGAGCAGCGCCGTGTCGGGCTTCATGAAGAACATCGGTTCTTCGGGCAGCCGCCCGCTGTCGTTGAGCTGCTCGTGCAGTTCCGCCGCATGTTCGGCGTAGTTGCGGCCTATGCAGATGATTTTCATCGGTTTTCCTTCTTTAACTCTTCGACCATCCGCGCCGCGAAGCGTTCGCTGGCGCCGGGACCGCCGATCACGGTGCGCAGTTCGTCGAAATCGGCGAGCATCTTCCCGCGTTTCGCGCCTCCTGCGACGATCGCCCGCAGCTCCTGCTCGGCCCGCTCGACCGAGAGGTCCGACTGGATCAGCTCGGCCACGCACTCGCGCCCGAGATTGAGGTTCACCAGCGACACCCACGGCACCTTCAGCACATAGGGGCGCAGCCACACCTGCCACCACACCGTGCGGTAGACGACCGCCTCGGGAATCCCCAGCAGAGCCGTTTCGAGCGTCGCCGTGCCGGAGGTCACCACGGCTGCTTCGGCTGCCGCCAGCGTTTCGTAGGTCTGGTCGCAGACGTAGCGGATGTCGCTGCCGGCCATGTATTGTTCGTACAGCGCGCGGTCGATCCACGCCACGCCCGCCACCACGAACTGGTGTTCGGGGAACCGTTTCGACAGCAGGGCCATCAGCGGCAGGTTCGCACGGATCTCGCCCCGGCGGCTGCCGGCCAGCAGGGCGATGATCGGCCGTTCGTCCAGCCCGTTCCGGCGGCGGAATTC
The DNA here is from genome assembly GCA_949840605.1 of uncultured Alistipes sp. Next base: position 10,189 of record CATKXN010000018.1, on the reverse strand, counting down.
GTCGGGCGCCGGGAGCGCGGCGCGGCGGGCTTCGATGGCGTCGGCCAGCGGGTTGCCCTCGAAAACCGGCTCGATGCCGTGCTTCGGGAAATAGGTGCGCTCGAAGGGGAAGATGATGAACAGCCGGTCGACGTATTTGCGGATCGCCTTCACCCGCCATTCGCGCCACGCCCAGACCTTCGGGGCGATGTAGTAGAAGGTGCGGATGCCGTGTTCCCTGGCCCAGCGGGCCATCTTCATGTTGAAACCGGGGTAGTCCACCAGGATCAGCACGTCGGGGGCGAACGCCGCCACATCCGCCTGACACTCCCGCATCTGCCGCCGGATGGTGCCGAGGTTTTTCACGACCTGCACGATGCCGAAGAACGAGGTTTCGCGGTAGTGCTTCCGCAGGTTGCCCCTGCCTCCTGCGGCCGCCATGAGGTCCCCGCCCCAGAAACGGAATTCCGCCCCGGGGTCGGCTTTCAGCAGCCCCCGGATCAGGTTCGCGCCGTGCAGGTCGCCGGAGGGCTCTCCGGCAAGGAGGTAATACTTCATCTTTCGGTCGTTGAGGGGTTCGTGAATTTTATTTCGAAATAGAGATAGTCTTTCAGTCGGAACCGTTCGTGCCATTTCGAGGGGTGGAGATGCCCGTCGCGCACGCTGCAATAGTGCAACCCCCGGCATACGCTTCCGTCAGGCAGCGGAACTTCGATGGGTTCGCCCTGACAGAATGCCGCCACGGGAATGGCGTCGTCCGTGGTCGGCGTTTGTTCCGGGAAGGTTTCCATCAGCATGCAGCGGTCGGTGCCGCTGACTCCCAGGGCGCAGAGCCGCGTGATCGGGGAGCGGAAAGCGATATGGACCGAGTCGGTGCCGATGGAACGCGCTGCGAGGAAAAACTCCAGCGTATCGGATGCGCATACCGATTCGTTCATCGGCGTGCGGAGAAGTTCCTTGCCGTCGGCGACGTGAACGAGGTCGAGCCGGTAGTGTTTTCCGGCGATTTTTCCGGTGACGAGGGTTTTGAGGGCGCAGATTCCCTGCAAGTCGGCCGAAGCCTGTATGAATGTGCTCTCTTGCCGCACCGGATTGGAAAAGGTGACTGTGACGGGCTCTTGTGCGGCCGCGGTCCGGATGCAGCAGATGCCGAGCGCAACCAGCAGGATGGAGTGTGTTCTCATAGGCTATTCATCGAGTAAATCGGGACGCAGGCGCTTCGTGCGTTCGTAGGCCTGTTCGTCCTGCCATTTTTCGATCTCGGCGAAATTCCCCGACAGCAGCACGTCGGGAACCCGCCAGCCGCGGAACTCCGCGGGCCGCGTGTAGACCGGGGGCGCCAGCAGGTTGTCCTGGAACGAGTCCGTCAGGGCCGACGCTTCGTCGCCGATGGCCCCGGGGATGATCCTCACGACCGAATCGGCGATGATGCAGGCCGCCAGCTCGCCGCCCGTCAGCACGTAGTCGCCGATCGAGATCTCGCGCGTCACGAGGTGTTCGCGGATGCGGTGGTCGATGCCCTTGTAGTGGCCGCAGAGGATGATGATGTTTTCGAGCGTCGACAGCCGGTTGGCCTCGTGCTGGTCGTACCGCACGCCGTCCGGCGAGGTGTAGATGATCTCGTCGTAGTGTCGCTCGCCGCGGAGCTTTTCGACCAGTTCGAACACCGGTTCGCACTTCATGACCATGCCGGCCTCGCCGCCGAACGGATAGTCGTCGGTGGTCTTGCGGCGGTCGTGGGCGTAGTCGTGCAGGTTGTGAACGACGATCTCCACCAGACCCTTCTCCTGCGCCCGCTTCAGGATGGATTCGTGGAGCGGCGAGGTCAGCAGTTCGGGGACGACCGTCAGGATGTCAATGCGCATATCTGAATAGAATGTCTTTCGTGGAATTTTCCGTCAGGGGGACTTCCCGTCCCCGGTCGAGCGTATAGCCCCGGTAGCCCAGCTCCGTGAAGAGCGCGACGATCTGCGGACGGTTCGCGCCGCCCGTTTCGATCAGCACCGCGGGGCGGAATTTTTCGAGCAGCGGACGCATCTCGTTCATCACCACCACCTCGTACCCTTCGATGTCGCACTTCACGAAATCGAGGCGCGGGAGCGCGGCGAACAGCTCGCTGCCGCGGCGCATCTGCGCCGTGAACTCCGCGGCGGCCCGGACGCCCTCTTCGCTGACGAAGTTCTGCCCCGTGCCGAAATAACCCGTCTCGCGCGCCGAATCGTTGGCCATCGTGACCGGTTTGTTCTCGGTTCCGAGGGCGTAGGGGACTATTTCGGCGTTTCCGCAGCGACGGAGGTTGCGGCTCAGCACCTTGCGGATCGGGGCCACGGGCTCCACGGCGTAGACGCATCCCGCGGGCCCCGCCAGCCGCGAGATCGTGCGGGCGTAGTAACCCAGGTTGGCGCCGATGTCGATGCACGTGTCGCCCGCGTGCACCAGCTGCGGCAGGTGGTAGACGTACTCCGTGGCCGGGGCGTAGCGTCCGATGCCGAGCCGCTGCCAGAGAAAGAACAGCCGGCTCACGGCCCGCAGGTAGCCTTCGAGCGGAAGCGTCCGGTAGAGTATCTTATGGATCAGGGCCTTCATCGCTCCTTGTAGTTCACCTCTTCGTTCAGCACCTCGACGATGAAGGGGTTGTAGAGCATCTCGTGGCCGATCGTCGATTCGGGGCCGTGGCCGGGGTAGACGTGGACCTCCTCGCCCAGCGGGACCAGTTCGTCGAGGATCGAGCGCATGATCCACGAGTAGTCGCCGCCCGGCAGGTCGGTGCGGCCGATCGACTCGCGGAAGAGCGTGTCGCCCGTGAAGAGCGATTTCGATACGGGTTCGTACAGCGCCACGTGGCCCGGGGTGTGGCCCGGGGTGCGGATCACGCGCAGCGCGGTGTCGCCGAAGCGGACTTCGGAGAGCGTGTCGAGGTCGATCTCCGCCGCGGGCATCTGTCCGACCTTCACCCCGAAGACCGAACCGCTCGTGGCGGCGTTGTCCAGCAGGAATTGGTCTTTCGATGACAGCGCGAAGGGGATTCCGTAACGCTGCTTGAGGTGTTCGACGCCCAGCGTGTGGTCGAAATGGCCGTGGGTGTTGACCGCCAGGACGGGTTTCAGACCGTGCTCGGCGATGAAATTGTCCAGCGCGGCGTCCTCGCGGGGATTGCTGTTCCCGGCGTCGACGACGATGCACTCGTTCGTGTCGTCCCAGACGACGTAGGTGTTCTCCTGTATCGGGTTGAATTGCAGGCAGGCTATTTTCATAATTTACGGCTGTTTTGGTGCAGTCTGTCTTGCAAAGATAGTGTTTTTGCGGGATTTTACCTATCTTTATGACCCAAAAGACCCGATTCCATGAAACGATTTCTGACACTTCTTTTTACCCTGGCCCTGTTCTGTACGGGCGCCGCGGCCCAGAAGGCCGCCTACCGGACCGACCGGAATATCGCCTACCGCGACGCCGCGGGCGACGGTTATGCCGACTCGCTCTGCCGGCTCGACATCTGTTACCCGGCTGATGCGAAGGGCTTCCCGACCGTCGTGTGGTTTCACGGCGGCGGCCTGACGGGCGGCAGGCGCGATATTCCGAAGGCTTTGTGCGACAAGGGCTTCGCCGTAGTGGGCGTGGATTACCGCCTCGCCCCGCGCGTGAAAGTCGCCGACTGCGTGGAAGACGCCGCGGCTGCCGCGGCGTGGGTGGTGCGGAACATCGCCTCCTACGGCGGCGATCCGGAACTCATATTCATCGCCGGACATTCGGCGGGCGGCTACCTGACCTCGATGATCGGCATGGACAAACGCTGGATGGCGCCCTACGGCATCGATCCCGACACGGCTTTCGCGGCGCTGATCCCTTACAGCGGGCAGGTCGTGACCCACTTCGCACGCCGCCGCGAGATGGGCGTTCCCGATACGCAGGTCGTCGTGGACGACATGGCTCCGCTGAACCATGTGCGCCCCGACTGTCCGCCCATCCTGATCCTTTCGGGCGACCGCGAGCTGGAGATGCTGGGGCGCTACGAGGAGAACGCCTATTTCTGGCGCATGATGCGTGTGGCGGGGCATCCCGACGTGCAGATCCGCGAATTCGACGGGTTCAATCACGGGAACATGCCCCAGGCGGGACACTATGTCGCGGTGCGTTACATCCGCGACCGAGTGAAAAACCGGGAACGGTAATTGCGGGCCGGATGTGTAAACCGAACGCCATGAACGGATGGATGAAATGGGCCGCAGCGCTTTTCGCCGCGGCGTCGCTCGCAGGATGTTCGCTGCTGAAGGTCTCCGTGGCCACGGGCGACCCGCTTTCGAAAGAGGAGATGGACGTGCGGACCATGACGCGCGGTTTTTACTACGACATGGCCGGTGAGGTGGCCCGTGCGGCCGACTCGATCGCGTCGCTCTCGCCGGACGTGAACACGCGGGTGGCCGCCGTGCGGTGGAAGATCCGCGCCACGCGCGCCGGGGTGAACGCCGCGATGCAGGGCATTCCCGACGTGGCGCTGGCCGACATGTGGATTCTGTGCCGCCGCATGAACGAGGCCTTTTCCGCGGCGCCCGATTCGCTGCTGTTCGGTCCCCGGAGCGGTATCGCACGCGAGACCGCGGGGCGGCTCGACCGCCGGGCCGGACGGCTGGCCCGGCAGGTGCTTCCGGCGGACCGCTACGACCTGATGGCCTCTTTCGTCGGGGATTATGTCCGTAAGAATCCGGCTTCCGAAGGCGACGGGACCGACAACACGACCCTCGCGTGGTTGGAATACCTCCGGGACAACGGCGTGGAGCACTCCTACGCCACGGGGTCGATCGCCGAGGTGCTGGCCGACGTCAACGACCGCCTGAGCGGTCAGACCCGGCAGATGTCGAACAGCATCGGGTGGTCGAAGGACATCTTCGAGATGCGCCTCGAACAGGACAGTCTGCGTCGGCAGGTCGGGGCGCAGCTGGATTCGCTCGAACGCAGTTTCAACCGCATCGTCGCGGTCGCCGAGCATGTGCCCGAGATTTCGGACCGGGTGCTCGAGGAACTGAACCGGCAGGTCGCGCAGCTGATCGGAACGGTGAACGCCTCGGTGGACAACGCATTCGCCGGATTCGACCGTCAGCGCGACGAGCTGCAGCAATACGTCACCCGGGAGCGCGAAGCCCTTGTCGAACAGCTGCGGCAGACGGGCGGCGACCTGGTGCGGACGACGCTCGACGCCGTGCCGGGACTCGTCGGCAAGGTCCTGCTCTATCTGGTTCTGGCGCTCGCGGTGCTGATCGGGGGGCCGTTCGCGCTGGGATTCTGGCTGGGCGGCGTGCGCCAGCGGGCGAAGGCGCGCAGGACGCCGTAACGGCTTTTTTTGTACCTTTGCAACCCAAACTCGAATTTATGGCAAGAATGGCAAGAAAAAAAGCGAATTATCCCCTGATCGAGGGGCTTGAAATAACGACGCTCGCGGCCGAAGGCAAAGCCATGGGGCGCTGGAACGACGTGGTGGTCTTCGTCCCGATGACCGTGCCGGGCGACGTGGTCGACGTGCAGATCCGTTCCAAACGCCGCCGTTTCATGGAGGGCTTCGTGGTCCGGTACGTCCGGAAATCGCCCCTGCGCTCGGAGCCGTTCTGCGAGCATTTCGGCGTCTGCGGCGGCTGCAAGTGGCAGAATCTCCCTTACGACGAGCAGCTGCGATTCAAGACCGAACAGGTCCGCGACCAGCTCACGCGCATCGGCAAGATCGAACTGCCCGAAATCGCGCCCTGCTTCGGCTCCGCGCAGACGCGGTTCTACCGCAACAAGCTCGAATTCACCTTCGCCGACCGCCGCTGGCTGACGCGCGAGGAGATCGAGTCGGCGGGCGACATCGGCGACGCCCCGGCCGTGGGATTCCATATCCCCTCGATGTTCGACAAGGTGCTGGACATCCGCAAGTGCTGGCTGCAGCCCGACCCGTCGAACGGCATCCGCACCGAGGCCCGGCGTTTCTGCATCGAGAACGGCTACACGTTCCACAACGCCCGTTCGCACGAGGGGCTGATGCGCAACATGATCGTCCGCACGGCCTCGACGGGCGAGGTGATGGTCATCGTGGTCTTCAACAGCGACGACCGGCCCCGCATCGAGGCCCTCATGGAACATCTGGCGTCGGCGTTTCCCGAAATCACCTCGCTGTTCTATATCGTCAACACGAAGTTCAACGACTCGGTCGGCGACCTCGATCCGGTCTGCTGGCGCGGCAAGGACCATATCATCGAGGAGATGGAGGGGCTGCGCTTCAAGGTGGGGCCCAAATCCTTCTACCAGACCAACTCCGCGCAGGCTTACGAACTCTATAAGGTGGCCCGCGACTTTGCGGACCTGAAGCCCGGCGACGTGCTCTACGACCTCTACACCGGCACGGGCACCATCGCCAACTTCTGCGCCGCGCGCTGCGGCCGGGTGGTGGGCATCGAGTACGTTCCCGAGGCCATCGCCGACGCGAAGATCAATTCCGAGCTGAACGGCATCGGCAATACGCGCTTCTACGCCGGGGACATGAAGGCGGTGCTCGACGATGCGTTCGTCGCCGCGAACGGCCGTCCCGACGTCGTCATCCTCGACCCGCCGCGTGCGGGCGTCGACCAACCGGTGATCGAAGTCATCCTGCGCGCCGCGCCCCGGCGGATCGTCTACGTGAGCTGCAATCCCGCCACGCAGGCCCGCGACCTGGCGCTGCTCGACGCCGACTACCGCGTCGATGCTGTGCAGCCCGTCGACATGTTCCCCCACACGCACCATGTGGAGAACGTCGTGAAACTCGTGCGGCGATGAGACTGGACGGTTTCGGAATATTCGTCGAGGACATGCCTATCATGGTCCGCTTCTACCGCGACGTGCTGGGATTCGCGATCCGCGAGGAGGAGAACGCCTCGAACGTCTATCTGGAAAAGGACGGGACGCTGTTCCTGCTCTACCGGAGGGCGGATTTCGAACGGATGGCCGGCCGGCGGTTCGGCTATGCCGGCAGCGTGAACGGGCATTACGAGATCGCCCTGAGCGTCGAAAACTATGCGGCGGTCGATGCGGCTTTCCGCGAGGTCGTTTCGAAAGGCGCGGAGCCTATTATGGAGCCTACCACCGAGCCTTGGGGTCAGCGCACCTGCTATGTGGCCGATCCCGAAGGCAATCTCGTCGAAATAGGGTCGTTCAAGGCATGATTCAGCGCCGGAGATGCAGTATTTTCGTTTTCCGGCGTTTTATTTGCAAAGGACAACCTTAAAAAGGAAAATTATGAAACGATTCATTTTAGTGGCGGCGGTGGTGCTTCTGGCCCTCCCCGCAGCAGCTCAGGTTCAGGAGGCTTTCCCCAGCTACATTCAGGTCAACGGACGCGCCGAGAAGGAGATCACGCCCGACGAATTCTACCTCCAGATCGTCATCAACGAACGCGATTCGAAAGGCAGGATCTCGGTCGAAAGCCAGCAGCGCGACATGATCGCGGCGCTGAAACGCTTGGGCGTCAACGTCGAAAAACAGCTCAAAGTGGCCAACCTGTCGAGCGAGTTCTTCAAGAAGAACACCTCGGTGGCCACGGCCAAATACCAGCTGCAGCTGGGTTCGTCGTCCGAAGTGAACAAGGTGTGGCAGGCGCTGGACGGACTGGGCATTTCGAATGTCTCGATCCTGAAAGTGTCGCACACGCAGATTGACCAGTATAAGGCCGAAGTGCGCGTCGAGGCGATGCGGAACGCCAAGCAGAATGCCGCGACGCTGGCCGAGGCCATCGGGCAGAACATCGGCAAGTGCTTCTATATCTTCGACTCGAACAACGACATGATGCCGCGTTTCTACAACAACGCGGTGGTCATGCGCAGCATGAAGGCGTCGGCCGACATGGCCGAGGGCGCTGCGGACGAACCGCTCGACTTCAAGACCATCAAGCTGGAGTACAACGTGCAGGCGAAATTCATCCTCGAGTAGGTTTCGATTGCATCAATTTTTACGGGCAGTTCGGCTAAAGTCCGCCTGTCAGCCCGCTAATTAGATTCAATGAGCAGAACGATTTCGGAATCATTAAAAAAGTTCCGAAATCGTTCTGCTCATTTATGTTCCCAGGCGTTTTTTTATTTTGCCTTTTTCAAAAACGGATAACACGTGAAACTCTCATCGGCTATCCGGTAATAGGGCACATATTCAATGTCGGCTTCGGAACAATGTACTTTGAACCGCAGAGGGTCGCCACCTCCCGGTTTCAGTTTCGACGGCAATTCCGATGCGGATACCGGGATGTCGAGGAATCCGTTCTCTTCGGACGGCCCCATGGCCGCCATCAGCAGCGGGCCGTACTCCAATGCATAGGCCTCTGTGTCTTTGAATCCTTCGGCCGTGCCGCTGTATTTGGTCAGGCGGAAGCCTATGGGCAGCGTGAATGCGATTACATCGCCCTTTTTCCAGGTTCGTTTCAGTGCGAGATAGCTGCCCGGTCGGCCGGTTCCGGCCGGCTTCCCGTTGACAGTCACTTCCATAGGCGCATCGGCCCACTGCGGAACCCGGAGACGGATGTTGCTGTATGCTTTGCCGCTTCCGGGTAATACGGTAAGTCGTACTTCGGGGTTCCTGGGAAATGCGGTCCGCATGCGGATAGATATTTCACTGCCGTCCGACTGTGTCCATTCGATCGATGATTCGTTGAAGAGATTGACGTAAACGCCGTCGTCGGTTATCGAATAGATGAATTCGGGCAGGGCTCCGAACCATCGCGTACCCTGGCCTTCGCAGCAGGTGTTGTGGTTCTCGCCCCGGTTCTTGCGGCCTACGAGCATGGCGTGGTAGATGATGCTGCCGTCTTGGGTCTGGTTGGCGATTCCGACATTGTAGATCGATTTTTCGATTTCGTTCGCATATTTCTCTTCATCGGGGAAAACGGTGTGGAGTTGCTGGTTGAGGAACGACCAGAACGCGTTGCCGCAAAGCTCTCCCGTTCCCTGCCTCAGCAGGTAGGACTTGGGCGGATATTCGAGCTTCTCGCAGATGCTGATGCTGCCGCCCGTGTGCTGGAAATAATCATGGTAGATGTCCCAGCCCCCTAATACGGCCTCCAGATAACGCTCTTCACCGGTTGCCATATACATATCCATATAGGCGTTCAAGGTGACGATCAGGTAGCAGTGGGGACGGTCGTAGGGGATTTTCCAGATGGCGTCTACATCCCGGTCGGCCAGCTGGTCCATCCAGAAATTCTCCTGATAGTAACGTTGGGCGACCTGAATGTCGAGGGATTTGCCTGCCGGAGTGTGGTAAAGACGTGTGCTGGGGATGATGCCCTGGCGGCCGAACGCGCCGCGACGCACCAGCTCGGGCAGGTAGGGACAGGTGTTGAACCAGTCGTAAAACTTCCGCAGCATGGGGTAGGCCTTGGTGTTTCCTGCGATGGCGGCTTCGAGCAGTCCCTGCGATACCCACGAGCGGCAATAGCCGCCGTATTCGAAGACCAGTATCTCGTTTTCGGGATACCCTACCAGGTATCCGTTCGGTTCGGCGCACTCCTCTATGCCGTCCACGATTTGGTTCATCCGTTTGCGCAACTCGGGATCGTCTTTCCAGCGAAGCTGGTTGCCCGTACCCATCAGGAACCGTCCTGCGACGGAGCCCGGCAGGTATTTGAGCCATTCGATGTCGATGTCGCGATCCTTCTTTTCGGGGACGGGTTTGCCGGCTCGGATGCGGAAGTCGCGCAGCATGTCGTTGACGGTGAACGAGGTGAGGAGGTAGTGGGCGTTGCGGTCCATGACCTCGCCGAACAGTCCGCCGACCCTGACACCTTTATGCGGGACGCGGAGTTTCGCTTTGACGGGACGCCACGAATCGGGTGAAGTGACATTCTCAGGACAATCCAATACGGCGAATTCGCCCATCGGACGAGGTGCCCGCAGCAACTGGTGTTTACCCAGATACCCTCGGTCGGAATCGCTGAGCGTGCGTCCTTCGGCAACGTCCTTGCCGCCCGATATCACCTCGAAACGCCACAGGTCGAACGAGTATTTTTTCTGAAATTCGGGCAATTTGGTGACCGTCAGCCGCACGTAGCGTCCTGAAACCGGTTCGGACGGGGCGTAGGTGTCCACCTTGTCTACGATTGTGACTTCATAATCCTGTTCTGTCTGGTCGGAGATCAGGCGCGGGTTAACGAAGGTTTCGTTGTCGGAGGCCTCCAGTTTGAATCGTACCGGAAACCGGGGACGCCACACCGCGAGCCACC
>CATKXN010000017.1 GCA_949840605.1 uncultured Alistipes sp. | reverse complement strand
CGTTTTTGACTGCCGCGGGAACGTTTTCGGGCATCAGCGGGACATCGGCCGTCGAGAAGTGCACGTCATTCAGGTCGTAGCTGCGGAACTGGTAGTCTTCGGGCCATCCGGTCGATTTGTAGAGCCATTTGAAATCGGTGCCGGAGATGTCCCAGACGCCGTAACCGCCCGGAGTGCCGTCGGTGCCGACGTGGACCCCGGGGGTGAGGTTGCCCGACCACCACCACGAGGCGCATACCGAACCGGAGTTGTGTTCCCGGAAATTCCGCCCGCCCACGACGGAGGCTTCGGGCGTCACGTTGAACATCATGTGCGTATGTCCCGTCACGAAATGGACGCGGTATCCGTTCAGGATGTCGAAAAGCCGTGCGGTGTTGGCCGCGTCGTGGTCGATCTTGAATCCGAGAGTCGTCGGATAGAATACCTGCGCGTGCATGGTGATGACGAGGGGAGTCTGCTTGTCCACATGCGCCAGGTCCTTGGCGAGCCAGTCGAGTTGTTCGCCGGAGAGGCTTTTGACGTAGTTGCGGGATTCGCTGCCGTCGTAACCGCTGCAGTCGATGTCGTCCATGACGACGTAATGCACCCTGCCGATATTGAAGGAGTAGTAGGTCGGGGCGATCCGGTCCACGTAGGCGACAGCTGCGCCGTAATCCGACGTGGCTTTGAAGTCGTTGTCGTGGTTGCCCATGGTATGGAATATCTGCAGGTCCCTGAGCCGGGAGTTGACGGCGTTCAGGTACTGGGGAAAGGAGAAGTTGTTCGAATACCAGTAGAGGTCCCAGGTCATGTCTCCCAGGGTGATGGCATACATTTTCTCCCCCTTGTGGCGGGCCATGTAATCGGAGAGGTCGGAGGTGAATTCGGCGAACTGCCGGCTGTCGTTGGTGCGGTTGGCCAGGTGCATGTCGCCGAGCATGAAGACTTTGTAGGTGTCCTGGCCGTCGATCTTCCGGAGTTGGAAGTCCGCTCTTTCGACGACGCCGGGGCCGCCCTTGAGCGTATAATGGAGACGCGGAAGCACGCCGTCGGCCGGAACCTCGTAACCGCTCGGAACGGAAATGAAGACATAGCCCCGTTTCTTGGCGGACCGGAGCTGGTAGATGCCCTCCCGATTGGTCACGGCGACCTCCGCGCCGTCGGAGACCACGACATCGGGCACGCCGCCTTCGGCCGACGAAACGATTCCGTAGACCGTTGTGCCGGCATCGGGTTTGAACCCTATGTCCTCGACGATGTTGATGAAGATTCTTCCGAACGACTTTTTCCGCGTGTCCCGTCTGACGGAGACATTGTAGTAACCCGTTTCACACTCCCGGGCCAGCCGGACGGTGAAACTTTCGGAAGAGGTATGGATGATGGGGCAGACGTAGGAGATCCCTGTGTCCGACTCCAGAATGAATGTATCGGATATTAACGGAGATTTCCCCCCCCCTCGCCTTGTACCGCGAAGGTGTAATCACCACCCTCGGGTATGTCTGCCGACGCCGGGACGGCGAACCGGATGTCGAAGTCGTTCGCAGGACCCTCTTTGCCGTCGCTGCCGCAGGCGATGACCTGGAAACCGGCGATGAGTGCCAGCAGCAGGTATTTTATCAAATTTTTCATGGTAAACCGATTTTTTATCTGTTTTTTAGTTTTCGGCTCGCGGCTTGATTATTGTTATATGTCTGAAAATCATCTGTTTGTATCGGTAGGTGGTGTTTGGAAAACTTTACAAATATAACTTGAATATGTTTCGATTGTGTTTCGATTACATTTCAAAATTAAACTTAATTCATTAAAAAACAAAATCGGACGTCATTTTTTGCAAATAAAATATTTTAATATCTTGTAATCATCGGTCGAGACGGGCCCGGCCGCCCGGGATGGCGGGGCGGCGGATGGATTTGCGGGAACGGCAAAAAAAACTCTCGCGAAGGAGAGTTTTGAGAGGGTGGAGGTTATGAACGCCAGGAGGCGGTGAGCCGTCCGGGCAGCGGAACCGAGGCATTGCGCCGCCAGACCATCGCCCGGTCGGCCGCCGGGTCGCCCGTCCCGAAGTCGAACCCGTCCGGAGAGACGAACTCCGTCGGAATGTCGCCTTCGAACCCGAAACGGCCGTAAAATCCGTGCAGCCACTCTTCGCCGGGCGTCGGGATGAGGAACGCCGCGTCGTCGCCGCGCTCCGCGACCGTCTGCATCGCCTCGCGCATCAGCTGCGACGCCAGCCCGCGGCCCCGGAATGCGGGGTCCGTCGCGACGGCGTAGATGTAGGTCGTGCGCCCCAGTTCCGTGTCGAACGGCACGAGGTGGAGCATCGCCGCCGTGCGGCCTTCGGCCTCTGCCGTCAGCATCCGTTTCCGCGAGTAGTAACGCATGATGAACGAGTCGGCGAACTGTTCGTCGTCGCCGAAGCATTTCATCCACAGGTCCTTGCAGGCGAGTTCATCGGGATGCAGGCAGATCGCCGTGAACTTGTGCTGGAGGAACGCCGGGTGATAGGAGAGTTTGGCCTGCCGCAGCCCCTCCAGCCCGAGGTCCTCCTCGCGGTTGATGAGCGTGAAACGCTCGGGAAGATGCTGGGCGAAGAGTTTATTGATGATCGTGAAGGCGCCGTCGAACTCCGTCGCGGCTTTCTCGACATGGGTGTCGAACGTGTGGTCGTTGACCGCCGAACCGTAGGTGAAGGCCGCCAGCCGGTCGCCGACGTAGATGCAGCCGCCGATCAGCCCCAGCTCTTCGAAATGTTCGAATGCCCGCTGCATGGCCCGCTGCTCGGCGCACAGTTCCGAGGTGTGGCCCTCGTGCTCCCGCCGCCAGGCGCGTTCGAGGGCCATGCAGGCTTCGAAACGGTCGGGCGTCAGGGGCTCGTAGCGGTAGTCGGGGTATTCGGCCACGAAGCGGTTGATGTGGTTGCGCTTGGGCTGGTAACGGCGTCCGGCGAGGTTGCGCAGGTCGTCGGCGTTGTAGACGTAATCCTCCAGCGCGCGGTCCGACTCGAAGGCGAAACGGCAGGGGTGCACCCGGGCGATCGTTTCGCGCCCCTCGTCCGTCAGACCGATGATCCGCAGACGCTGTCCGTGGGCGTGGGCGTCCTCGCGCAGGCAGGGGATGATGGCTCCCAGATCGCCCGTTCCGACGGGCTGCATGTAGCCGATGCGCTCGCCGCCGTCGATCTGGAAGCGGATGACGAGGAATCCGCCGATCTCGGCCCACGCGCTGTGGAACACCGCCTGCCAGCAGTACATGTTGGCGAAGGCGAGGTCGCAGTTGCAGATGCCCGACGGCATGGTATAGCGTTCGATGACCGCCCGGTCTTCGAGGCGTACAGGTTTGAATTCAATCATCGGGGATGTAACTTTTACGTTCGATATGGCTGTAATACTGCTGGATCAGCGCCCGGAACGACTGCATCAGGCTGTCGGCGGCCGGCGTGGCCGGACACTCCTGCACCTCGGTGCCCGAATCGTCGAGCACTACGGCGCCGTCGCCGGTCAGCGCGCGGAACTTCCCGTCGTACGACACCGACCAGCGGGGCCGCAGGGGTTCGTTCAGCACGTCGCGTCCGAAGGCGAAGTAGGGCTCGGTGTTGCCCGTGAGGCCCAGCACCGTGGGCATGATGTCCAGCTGCTGCGTAACCTCCCGCACCTCGCCCCGCAGGGCGCCGTCGGGGGTGTAGATGAATCCGATGATGTGCATGTTCCCCGGATAGGAACGCGTCTTCCCGGCGAATTTCTCCGACGAGACGTGGTCGGCGACGAATACGAAGATCGTGCGGCGGAACCACTCCTCGCCGCCGAAGCGTTCGAAGAAGAGCCGGAACGCCTGGTCGTCGTAGGCCACGCCCTTGTGAATCCGGGTGTAGCCGTCGGGCAGCGTCGCGGCGTACTGCTCGGGCACCACGAACGGATGGTGCGACGAGAGGGTGAACAGCGCGGCGAAGAACGGTTCGGGCGTCGCCGCGAGCTCCTCGCCCGTGAATTGCAGAAACGGTTCGTCCCAAATGCCCCAGTAACCGTCGAAATCCCCCGTGCCGTGGCGCGCTTCGTAATCCTCGCGGCTCACCAGCCGTTCGACGCCCGCCGAACGGGCATAGGCGCCGAAGCCCATCGAGCCGCGTTCCGATCCGCAGAAGAAGGCCGTCGCATACCCCTTGTCCGCCAGCAGGGCGGGCAGCTGGCGGCTTTCGCCCAGCGACTGGGGCATCAGCACGAAGGGCGTGCGGAACGACGGGATGCTGCCCAACACCGAGGGCATGGCCTGGATCGACCGCGTGCCGTTGGCATACATCCGTTTGAACACCAGTCCGTTCTGCATCAGCGAATCGAGGAAGGGCGTGAATCCTTTCACCTCCCGGTCGGCATAGACCTCCGGACAGAGGTAGGCCGAGTGTTCGGCCGACATGCTCTCCATGATGAAGACCACGACGTTGCGGCCCGTGAGGTCCACGGCCGCGCTGTCGGCAGGCTGGTGCACGGGCGTGAAGCGCCGCGGCAGCTCCTCCGGGGTGAAATACTTCTTGTATTTGACGCTTCCCGCGCTGCCGATGGTGCGCAGGATGCAGAACGGGTTGCTCAGGATCAGATTGGCCTTCCCGCTGTCGGCGGTGTAGAGCGTGGCGTTCGACAGCGTGATCGGACGGGTCATGCGGGTCATGCCGCCGCGCATGCCGGCGACGCTCAGCCCCGCGGCCGCCGCAAAGATGACCGTGCTGCCGACGTAGTAGGCCCATCCGCGGCTGAAGAGGCTCTCCTCACGCACCCGGCGGCGGTAGCCCCAAGCCAGCAGGGCCGTGAGGGCGATCCACAGCAGCACGAGATACCAGTTCTCGGCCATGAATTTCCCGGCCAGCTGCAACGAGTTGTCGTTGTCGGCGAAAAAGACCTCGTCGGCCGTGAACCGCTTTTGCGTGTAGCGGAAATAGACCGCGTCGGCGAGGTTCGTCGCCGCGACCAGCACGGCGTTGACCGCGACATAGTACCAAAATAGCACGGCCCGGTACCAGCGCCGTTCGCGCAGGTGCAGGGGAAGCAGCGACAGCAGGATGAACACCCCGTCGGCGTAGACGACCGAGGCGGTGTCGAACTTCAGCGCTCCGGCCAGCAGCGGTCCCGCCTCGGCCCACGTCAGGGGGCCGAGCACGGCGGCGTTGCAGAGATAGAACGCCGTGCGGCAGAGCATCAGCACCGCGTAAAGCAGTGCGATGCGCCACACGAGCAGCGCCAGCGGCGTATGGAGCAGGCGTTTCATCCGAAGGGGTTATTCGCAGGCTTTGAGCGACATGTCGAGCGACTTGATCTGGTGCGTCAGCGCGCCCACCGAGATGAAATCGACGCCGCACTCGGCGTAGTCGCGCATCGTCTCGAGGGTGATGCCGCCGCTCGATTCGGTTTCGCAGCGTCCGGCGACCTTCTCGACCGCCCGGCGGGTCATCTCGGGGGTGAAGTTGTCGAACATGATGCGGTCGACGCCTCCCGCGGCGAACACTTCGTCGATGTCCTCCAGCGAGCGGACCTCGCATTCGATCGGGATGTTCTTGCCTTTGGACACGAGGTACTCGCGGACGCCCGCGATGGCCTGGCGGATGCCGCCGGCGAAGTCGATGTGGTTGTCTTTCAGCAGGATCATGTCGAAAAGACCCATGCGGTGGTTTTCGCCGCCGCCGATCTTCACGGCCATCTTGTCCAGTACGCGCATGCCGGGCGTGGTCTTGCGGGTGTCGAGGACCTTGGTGCGGAGCCCCTCCAGTTTTTTGACATAGACGGCCGTCTGGGTCGCCACGCCGCTCATGCGCTGCATGATGTTGAGCAGGATGCGTTCGGCCTGCAGCAGCGAGCGCAGGCGTCCCGAGACATAGAACGCCACGTCGCCGGGCGCGACGCGGTCGCCGTCATGCATTATCTGTTCGAATTGCATCTCCGGGTCGAGGCGCTGCAGCACCAGCCGGGCGATCTCGATGCCGGCGATCGTGCCCTCCTGCTTGCACAGCAGGCGCATGCGTCCGTGTTCTTCGGCGGGGATGCACGCCAGCGACGTGTGGTCGCCGTCGCCGATGTCCTCCTTGATGCAGAGTTCGATCAGTTCGTCTACGAAAGGTTTGTATTCGGGTTTCATGGTTCGTGGATTTTATTCTTTGATAATCAGTTTGCCTTCGTATTCCATCCGGTAGGTTCCCAGTCTGGGGACGGTGCAGGTGAAGCCGACGCGGCAGTTGACGCCGTCGATCGATCCTTCGACCTCGGTGAGTGTGTAGGAGGGCAGGGGCTGGTAGCCGTCCTGACCGGGCAGGATCGCTTCGGGAACGATGCTTGCCTCGGAGAAAGCGATCGAATTGCCCTTGCCGGTGTAACGGGTGTGCGGTATTTTCATTTCGAAAGGCGGCATACCGGCTGCGAAGCGGGTCTTGTGCATGTAGAGGGAGAAATATTCCGAATCGCCCGAGAGGCCTCCGGCGAATTCAAACAGCGCTTCGTCGTCGGTGTAGGCGCTGCCCGTGTCGTCCGTAGCCACCGCGCGGCCGTAAAAGAACATGTTGATACCCTGGAGATGTCCGTTGACGATGCCGTCGTTGGTCGAGGCGTAGCGGATTTTGGGTGCGCCGTCGTTGGTCGAGGCGTAGCGGATTTTGGGTGCGCCGTCGTCGTCGTTGCAGGCCGCGAAAGCCGTGGCGGCGAACAGGAGGAAGAGGATTTTTTTCATGTGTCGGTATGGTTATATGTTTATGTTCAGGGTGATGCCGAAGGTCCGGGGGCGTCCGCGCTGGACGAACTCGTTGCCGATCGACTTGAAATAGAATACGTCGTAGCTCGTTCCCGTGAGGTTGCGGCCCCAGATGTCGAGCGAATAGTGCTTGTGTTCGAACCGCACCGAGGCATCCATGAGTGCGTAAAACGGCTGCGAAAGCGAGTTCTCCTCGTTCCACCAGATGCGTCCGGCGCAGCGGACCCCGGCCTGCAGGACCAGGTCGCCCAGCCACGCCGCGCCCGTCGGGACAGTCCATGCGGCTCCGGCCGAGAAGGTGTGCTGCGGGGCGTAGGGGATGCGGTTGTCCTCGAAATCCCCGATGCCGTTATTGTAACGCATGAACCGGGCGTCGGTGTATCCGTAGGCGGCGTTTATTTCCAGCGACCGCCACGGCGTGAATTGCAGGGCGGCTTCGGCCCCGACGCTGCGCGTGCGGCCCGCGTTGGTCATCATGCGGCCCGTGGTCGTCCCTTCGGGAAAGACCGTGAGCTGCTGGTCGCGGACGTCGATCCAGAACACCGCGAAATCGCCCCGCACGGCGCCCTCCAGGCACGAAAAATGGCCGCCCAGTTCGTAATTCCAGCTGTATTCGGGCTCGTAGGACATCAGATCGGGTTCGTCATAGGGGATTCCCGAAGCCATCTGCCATTTGATCTTTTCCTGCAGGATGTCCGAGAACATCTGCGTGTTGAATCCCCCGGCCTTATAGCCCCGGGCCACGGAGACGTAGAGGTTGCGCACCTCGTCGAAGCAGTACATGACCGAGCATTTCGGGAGTATCTCGGTGTAGGAATGGGCGATCTCGTTCGTCTCGTCGATGTCGATCCGGATGGGGGCCGGCGTTCCGCCGTTGACACGCAGGGAGTAGTCCATGCCGGCCTGGCTGTGGTAGCGCAGCCGGGTGCGCTCGTAATCGGCGCGGATACCGGCCGTGATCCGCCAATGCCCCAGCGTGAAACGCGATTCGTGGTAGAGCGCCGCGCCATACGAGGGCATGCGGAAATCGGAATAAAGGGGCAGTTCGTCGGCATCCATCGTATAGACTAAGTCGGGGCTGATGTTGGCATTTTCGAGGATCAGCTCCTCGATGCCCGTGCGTTTGAAGTGCACCGGGGCGTCCATCGTGCCGCGGCGGTAGAACCCGAAAGCCCCGAACAGCCAGCCGTAACGCCGCCCGTCGCGCGAGCGGAACACCACGTCCTCGGTGACGGTGTGCTCGCGCCGGGCCTGCATCAGCGTGAAATAGCTCAGGGGCGTGAAGTCCTGGTCGAGGATCATCTCGTCGTCGGAGTACTGGTAGGAGGTGATCGACGAGACGGAATAGTTCCCGGCGTCGTAACGCACCGTGAGTCCGTCGCTGACGGTCGTGCGACGATACGAGCAGGGATCGTTGCAGCTGATTTGGCCGTTGCGGATGATTGTCTGTCCGTCGTGTACAATGTCTTCGCCGGCATAGGCATAGGGGTAGCCGCCCTGGTCCAGCACCGAGAACGAAAGCGTGTTGTCGATGCGGAGCCCTTTGCGGTTGTTCCACTGGACCTTCCATCGGCCTCCGCCCAGCCGTTCCCAGTCGCATTTCTCTCCGGTGTACAGGTTGTCGAAAAAGCCTCCCGTATGGGTGTAGTAGCCCGTCACGGCCATCCCGAGGTCGGGCGAGAGCTTATAGTAGGACGACGCCCGGAAGCGGTAGGAGTCTCCGCTGCCGTATTCGGCCGTCAGCCGCACCCCCTGGTACGCGAGGGGCGAGAGGGTGTAGACATTCACCACGCCGCCCATCGTGTTGCGGCCGTAGAGCGTCGACTGGGGACCGCGCAGCACCTCGATGCGCTCGGCGTCGGCCAGCTCCGTATCGAAATTGTCCTTGTTGAGCACGGGGACGTTGTCGATGTTGAGTCCGATCACCGGCTGGTCGATGCGCGCCCCGAGGCCCCGCACGTAAATCGACGAGGTCATGCGCGAACCGTAGTCCGGGGCGTGGAAGTTGGGAACCGTCTGCGAGAGGTTTTTCAGGGCCCCGATGCGGCTGCGTTCGATGGCGCGGCTGCCGACGATCGACGCCGCGACGGGTTGCGACCGCAGCACCAGCCCCTGCTTGATGGCCGTCACCTGCACCCGGTCCACCACGATCGCCGTGTCGGCCGTCTCCGGCTCCGGCGCATTCCCGCCGGCGGTGCGGCCCGCGGCCGCGGAGGCCAGCAGCAGGAGCGGTATGACTGTCAGTTTACGGTGCATGCTTGAACGGGATTGGTCAGCGGTACAAAGTAACGGATTTATTTCGAACGGTGCAATCCTAATTTATGAGGAGCGACCTACATCCCGTCCGGATCGGCGTAACCTGCCGACAGCGCGTAGACCACCAGTCCCGCCACCGAGCGGATGCCGAGCTTCTCCATGATGTTGCGGCGGTGGGAGATAACCGTCGTCAGTCCGATGCCCAGCCGGTCGGCGATCTGCTTGTTGATAAGTCCCCGGGCGACGAGCGCCAGCACTTCGGCTTCGCGGTCCGAGAGCGGTTGCCCGGTCGGCGTCGGGACGGGCAGGGCGTGTTCCGGACGGCGGACGCTGCGCTGCATCTGCACGAGCGCGCGCACGAACTCCTCCTCGTCGGTCTGTACGTCGATGCAGTGCATCCCGGCATGGGGCTGTCCGGCGGTGAGCAGGATGGTTTTGTGCTGCCGGGCGCGGAAGTAGGCGTTGTGGGCCGCGAAAGTCTGCGCCGCGACGAAATAGTGGATGAACCGCTCCGGCTCCGCCTCGGCGAACTCCTGAAAATCGCGGAACAGCTCGATGGAGGCGTGCGGAATCACCTTTTCCAGAATGGAGCGGAGCCCCGCGCCTACGAGGATATTGGGTGTCAGGACGGCTATGGCGGGGCGCTGCTGCATTATTCGTGGTGGTAGGGTTCGTTGTTGAGGATGGTGAAGGCGCGGTAGATCTGCTCGGCGAAGATCGCCCGCACGATCTGGTGCGAGAAGGTCATGCGCGAAAGCGACAGTTTGGCGTCGGCGCGGGCGTACACCTCCTCCGAGAACCCGTAGGGTCCGCCGATCACCATGACGAGGCGTTTCACACCGCTGTTCAGGCGTTTCTGGAGCCACTGTGCGAACTCCACCGAGCGGAACTCCGTGCCCCGTTCGTCGAGCAGCGCCACGAAGTCGCCGTCGGCGAGCTGGCGCAGGATGGCTTCGCCCTCGGCCGTGCGCTGCTGCCTGACGGTCATGTTCTTGGTGTTGCGCACGTCGGGCAGGGTCGTCACCGCGAACCTGCAGTAGAAATTCACGCGCCGGGCATACGACTCCACCAGCGCGGCGACCTCCTTCGAATCGGTCTTGCCTATGACGATCAGTTCGAGGGTCATGTTGTTTGGCCGGCGTATTTTATAAATCCGTATTCCACTCCCCGTCGGCGTCGGCGTAGATCACCGGACGGGATTTTTCAACCGATTTCAGCCACTGGTAGGCCTTGTACATGTTGTACCCGTTGCCCGAGTTGCCTCCCAGCGAGTAGGCGACGACGCAGGTGAAGTTGCGCGAACGGTAATACATCGTCTTCACGCGTTCCAGATACTCCTCCGCGAACGCCGGGTCGTTCGACGGCGTGCCTCCGACCGTGCGGTCGCTGCTGCGCTCCGGGGCGTTGATGTTCGCCCGGTCGATGACGTAAAGCCCCAGTTCGTCGCACAGTTCGTAGAACCACGCCGGCTGCGGATAGTCCGGGCAAACGGTGTTCTTGCCCTTGGCCTTCAGGGCTTTGAGCTCCGCGAGGGCCGTCTTGCGGTCGGCGGAGGCATTGTAGGGGGCCTTTTCGAGTTTGAGCTCTTTGCCCAGCCGCATGATGCGTCCGTCGACGAGCTCGGTCTTGCCGAACCCGATTTTCAAGGGCATATACTCCTTGTAGACCCCGTTGCGGCGCGTGAAGAGCATCACCTTGTAGAGGGGCGGCGTCCTGCTTCCGGCCTCCCACTTGTTGTCGTAGGTGTGGTAGATGAAGGGCGAGAAACGCACCGTGTCGGTCGAACGGCCCGGGATGGTGATCTCGGTCATGTTGAATTCGAGCAGCTTGCCCTGCGGCGAGTAGATGTCGTAGCCCACGGTGACGGGCTCGTCGTAGTTGAACCCGTTCTGCGCCACGATCCGCAGGTCCAGCATCCCGAAATCGCGTCCCAGCGTGTCGGGCACCAGTCCGATCTCGAAATCGGCGATCGAACGTTTGTTCTGGTAATAGAGGTAGCTGTTTTCGAAGGGTTTGCGGGCCGCGGGGACCTCGGCGTCGAGCTGCCGGGCGGGGTTGTCGCTGCGCATCAGCAGCTTGAAGTTGTTGACGCCCTCGCGGATGAAAGGGGTCAGGTCGAACTCCGCGGGCGTCAGCGGATCGCTGACCTCGGCCACCTGGCGGTCGTTGAGCCAGAGCGAGTAGGCCGAACCGGGATTCTCGGCGTGCAGGTAGACCATGCCGTCGGTCCAGGCGAACGGAATGTCGATCTCCTGTCCGAGGATGGCATAAAGAGGACCTTCGGTCGCAACCGTCACCTCGGGGCTGAAAGCTTTCCAGTAGCCGCCGGCTTCGCGGTTGCGGGCGTCGGCGTCGTGGCGAGCGTCGTAGGGTACGACCTCCGTGCGGCAGATGCGGCCGCCGCGGGAGTCCATCGGAACGGGGTTGCGTTCCTCCTGGGCCGCGGCTGCCAGCGTGCAGGCTGCCAGCGCAGCCGTCAGTATCGTTCGTTTCATCGTATACAGAATATGATTCGGACAAAGATACGAATAAGCGAGGGCAAAAGCAAGTTTACTTGCATTTTGCCGAGCGGGAGTATCTAAGGCGCAGCCAAAGATATGAAAAAAATCGGATGGGTTCAAAACCGAATCGCAGGCGGTTCGGCAAAAGGTCCCGACAAAATAAAAGGGGTCGTTACGACCCCAAAACGGAATCGCGTGCGGTTCGGTAGAACATTCCGACTTATAGAAGTGTCGTTACGACACCGAAGGTACTTTTTTTTTGCCAAATCGCAAATAATAGCTAACTTTGTCAATTCCGAACAATGAGTGAAACACAAACTATGAAAACGCAGAGGATCGTAGAAATTCTGAAGTCGGGTGTCGTGGACACCGACATCGTCGTCAAAGGCTGGGTGCGCACCAAGCGCGGAAACAAGAACGTGGCGTTCATCGCCCTGAACGACGGGTCGTGCGTAAATAATATACAGGTGGTGGTCGATCTGGCGAAGATCGCCGAGGAGGAGCTCAAACCCGTCACCACGGGAGCCTGCATCCGGGTCGACGGCCGTCTGGTCGCATCGCCGGGAGCGGGACAGGGCGTCGAGGTGCAGGCCGAAAAGATCGAGATCTACGGCACGGCCGATCCCGAGAGCTACCCCCTGCAGAAAAAGGGACATTCGCTGGAGTTCCTGCGCGACATCGCCTACCTGCGTCCGCGCACGAATACTTTCGGCGCGGTGCTCCGCATCCGTCACGCCATGGCCTATGCCATCCACGAGTATTTCAACAGCCACGGTTTCTACTACTTCCATACCCCGATCATCACGGCTTCGGACTGCGAGGGCGCCGGCGCGATGTTCCAGGTGACGACGCTCGACCTGAACGACCTGCCGCGGACCGAAGAGGGCGCGGTCGACTATTCGCAGGACTTCTTCGGCAAAGCGTGCAACCTCACCGTCTCGGGCCAGCTCGAAGGCGAGCTGGGCGCGCTGTCGCTGGGCCGCATCTACACGTTCGGTCCCACGTTCCGGGCCGAAAACTCCAACACCCCGCGCCATGCCTCGGAGTTCTGGATGATCGAGCCCGAGGCGGCCTTCTACGAACTGGAGGACAACATGGAGCTGGCCGAGGATTTCCTCAAATACCTCATCCGCTACGCGCTGGAGCATTGCCGCGAGGACCTCGAGTTCATGAACAAGATGTGGGACAAGGGCCTGTTGGAACGCCTGCATTTCGTGCTGGAACACGATTTCAAGCGCCTCGACTACACCGAGGGCATCGAGATACTGAAGGCTTCGGGCCGCAAGTTCGAATTCCCCTGCGACTGGGGCTGCGACCTGCAGTCGGAGCACGAGCGCTACCTCGTGGAGGAGCACTTCAAGCGTCCGGTCATCCTGATCAACTACCCGAAGGATATCAAGGCGTTCTACATGAAGCAGAACGACGACGGCAAGACCGTGCGCGCGATGGACGTGCTGTTCCCCGGCATCGGCGAGATCATCGGCGGTTCGGAGCGCGAGGCCGACTATACGAAGCTGCACAACCGCGTGACCGAACTCGGCATGAGCGAGCGCGAACTGTGGTGGTACCTCGACACCCGCCGCTGGGGTTCGGCGCCCCACTCGGGCTTCGGACTGGGCTTCGACCGTCTGCTGCTCTTCGTGACCGGCATGACGAACATCCGCGACGTGCAGCCGTTCCCGCGCACGCCCCAGCACGCCGACTTCTAACGAAAGCCGTCCGAGTGCGGCACCTTTCGGCCTTCCCTCACCGTCCGCGACAGTCGCATACCCGAGTATGCTCCTGCCGCGCCCGGCTTCACGAAAACCGGAATCTGTCCGCCCCGAACGATTTTCGCAATGCCCGAGAATCCGATAAGTGAAGAGACCAAATTCGGAATGCTGATAATTCTTAATTTGGACCCTATATGGCTATACATCAGAAACAGCTACTTTCGCTTCAGCAGAAGCTCTCTCCGCAGCAGATTCAGATGATCAAGCTGCTGGAACTGCCCACCGTGCAGCTCGAGCAGCGCATCAAACAGGAGATCGAGGACAACATCGTCCTGGAGGAGGAGGAACGCTCTTCCGAGGAGGACGAGCAGCCCCAGCAGATTTCCGTCGACGAATACCTGCACGACGACGACACGCCGTCGTACAAAAGCCGCATCAACAACTTCTCGAAGGACGACAAACAGCGTCCGGTCTACCTGACCGAGGGGCGTTCGCTGCAGGAGTACCTGATCGAACAACTGGGCTACCGCAACCTTCCCGAGCGGGACATGCGACTGGCGGTCTACCTGGTCGGGAGTATCGACGAAGACGGCTACCTGCGCCGCGACCTGGAGTCCGTGGCCGACGACATCGCCTTTACGGTGGGGGTCGAGACCACGGCCGGGGAGCTGGAACGCCTGCTGGACGTCATCCACGAGCTGGAACCCGCCGGCATCGGCGCCCGCGACCTGCGGGAGTGCCTGCTGCTGCAGATGGCCCAGATACCGGTCAACACCCGCCCGCGGCGGCTGGCACGCAAGATACTGACCAACTATTTCGACGAGTTCGTCAAGAAGCACTACGAGAAGCTGATGACGCGGCTGCAGATCTCCGAGGACGATTTCCGCGAGGCGATCGCCGAGATCCGCCGCCTGTCGCCCAAACCCGGCAACCTCTACGCCGAGGGCGGTACGGACACCACGCCCTACATCATCCCGGATTTCATCCTCGACTACCAGGACGGGCGTTTCACCCTCTCGCTGAACTCCTACAACGTCCCCGAGGTGCGCGTCAACCGCCGCTATATGGAGATGATCCGCGAGATGGTGGGTTCGGACGGCCGCGTCCGGGAGAAGGACAAGGAGGCGATTCAGTTCGTCAAGAGCAAGATCGACTCGGCGAAGTGGTTCATCTCGGCCATCAAGCAGCGCCACGATACGCTGATGCGCACGATGCAGACCATTCTGGAGTACCAGGAGGAGTATTTCAAGGACGGCGACAAGTCGAAGCTGCGGCCCATGATCCTCAAGGACATCGCCGACCGCACGGGGCTCGACGTGTCGACCATCTCGCGCGTGGTGAACAGCAAGTACGTGCAGACGCAGTTCGGGATCATCCTCCTGAAGTCGCTCTTCTCGGAGGCCATGCAGACCGATTCGGGCGAGGAGGTGTCGAGCTACGAGATCAAGAACATCCTGCAGGAGTGCATCGACGAAGAGGACAAGCGCCGTCCGCTGACCGACGAAACGCTGATGGACATCCTCAATTCGAAGGGTTACCGCATCGCCCGCCGCACCGTGGCCAAATACCGCGAAATGCTCGGCATACCGGTGGCGAGGCTGCGGAAACAGATATAGCCCGCTTAAAAAGCGGGATTTAAGGGCGGCGGCAGGCTTTCGGATATCGGATTCGGTTCTGCGCTGCCTGCCTTGAAAAACGTTTTTTAAGGGGGCGGTTCATTGCGAGCGAATGCAATGAGCGTGGCAATCCGATGGATAGTCGGGAGGTTCCGACATGATCCGCAGATTGCCGCGTCGGACTGAAAGTCCTCCTCGCAATGACGCCCGTCTGAACGTAGGGCATTAAAGAACTGGAAATGAACTATAAAAAAATCTCTACCGGCATCTCCTGGGTCCTGCATCCGTTCCTGCTGCCGATCTATATGATGGCCCTGCTGCTGACGATGACGACCTTCGCCCGATACTCCCCGAACGTGAAGCTCTACCTGCTGTGGGTGGTGGCGCTCTATGCCGTCATCATTCCCGTACTGGCGCTCGGGGTGCTGCGGTCGCTGGGGCGCATTTCGGACTACCGCGTCGACGACCGGCGCGAGCGGATGCTGCCGCTGCTGATCGGGGCGGTCTGCTACGTCCTCTGCGCCGTCACCGTTGCGAAAATTCCTTCGGCGATGTTCCTGCGCAAGTTCATGCTCGCCGCGGCCTGCTGCGAACTGCTGTGCCTCGGGGTGTCGTTCTACTGGAAGATCAGCCTTCATCTGACGGGCATGGGCGCCGTCGTCGCGCTGCTGGTGGTGATGAACGTCGTGGGCGTGGGCAATATGATGGTGCCGCTCATGGCGGCCGTCATCTGCGCCGGGGCGCTGGCTTCGGCGCGCCTCTACCTGGGGTGTCACAACGGACGGCAGGTGCTGGCCGGATTCTGCGGCGGTTTCGTCGTTTCGACGCTCGCCGTACTTTTCTTGTAAGGCGTCTTACGCCTGGCAGCACGGTCGGGGCGGGAGAGCGCTCTGGCCTGCGGTTGCTTTTATAACAGGCGTCTTACGCCCGGCAGCACGGTCGGGGCGGGAGAGCGCTCTGGCCTGAGGTTGCTTCTAAAACAGGCGTCTTACGCCTGCCCTCGGGGACGGATTTTTCGATCCGTCCCCTTTTTTTGTCGATTCATGTCGCCTGGAACAGGGTGTGTGTGCACACACCCTGTAAAAATGTATGATTGTTTCAATCAGATGTACGCAAGTTTCAGTCTCCCGCGATGCCGCATTTTAATTTTGCGGTACACGAGGAGGGCGGTTGAATGAACTTTTAATCAACGACAGACTGAAACTGAACGAACAACCTAAACCAATCAACATGAGTAAATCTTCCAAGTATGCAATTTCCGGATCCGGACGATGGGGCGCGCTGCGCTTCGCCGTGTTGGTTCTGGCGCTGTGTCTGCTGCAGGCGCCGGGAGCCGATGCTGCGCCCGCTGCGGCGGCGCAGTCCGGAAATTCCGCCGCGAAACACCGTATCCAGGGTACGGTGGTCGACCAGGCCGGTGCGCCGGTGATCGGGGCCAACGTGATCGTCGAAGGCACGACGACCGGTACGACGACCGATGCGAAGGGCGCTTTCTCGCTGGAGGTTCCCGCCAAGGGCCGCCTGCAGGTCTCCTACCTGGGCTATGAGACCCTGCTGGTGACGCTGACTTCGCAGACGCAGTACATGGTGACGCTGCAGGAGAACACGGCGGCCATTGCCGACGTCGTGGTCGTGGGCTACGGCGTACAGCGCAAGGAGAGCGTCGTGGGCGCCATCTCGCAGGTCAAGGGCGACGCCCTTGTGGATTCGGGCGTGTCGAACATCACCAACGCCCTGGCGGGCAAGCTCTCGGGCGTCACGACGCTCCAGACCTCGGGACAGCCGGGGCAGAACGACGCCGAGATCCTGATCCGCGGCGTGTCGAGCTTCAGCAACTCCAACCCGCTGGTGCTGGTCGACGGCGTGGAGCGCGACTTTTCGACCATCGATCCCAACGAGGTGGCCAACATCTCGGTCCTGAAAGACGCTTCGGCCACGGCCGTGTTCGGCGCCAAGGGCGCCAACGGCGTCATCATCGTTACGACCAAGAGCGGTCAGGAGGGCAAGCCGAAGATGGACTTTTCGTTCTCGACGGGTTTCGCCATACCGATCAACACCCCCGAGCATATCGACTCCTACCGGACGATGTCGCTGATGAACGCGGCCAAGATGAACGACCAGCTCTTCGATTCGCTCACCTCGCAGGCGGACCTCGCCGAGTACCGCCGCCCCTCGTCGCGCCTCAACGCGCTGCGTTATCCCGACGTGAACTGGCTCGACGAGATGACCGATTCGTTCGCCTCGACGATCAACGCCAACTTCAACATCCAGGGCGGTACGCGTTTCGTGAAGTATTTCGCCTCGGTGGGCTACGCGCACGAAGGCTCCATATTCAAAGGCGTGAACGACGGCAAGATCGATTCGCGCTACTATTACAATCGGTTCAACTTCCGCACCAACGTCGATTTCAACGTCACCCCGACGACCGTCGTGTCGTTCAAGCTGGGCGGCAACGTCGGCATCAAGAACAAGCCCCAGCCGCAGGACGGCGACGACGGCATGTGGAAATACATCTTCGGCAGCTCGACGGCCAAATATCCGATGTACTATCCCTCGTGGGTGCTCGAAGAGGTTCCCGACCTGGACTATCCGGGCGTCGCGGAGGACCGTCTGATCAGCGAGGCCGACCAGACCACGGGCAACCCCTATTACCAGATGATGCGCGGACGCTTCATCCAGCTCACCGATTCCAAACTCTTCTCGGACGTCATCCTCAGCCAGAAGCTCGACTTCATCACCAAGGGCCTCTCGGTGCAGGGCAAGGTGTCGCTGAGCACCTATTATAAATATACGACCCAGCGCACCGAGTACGACCGTCCGGCCTGGTGGCTCGATTTCTCGAAGATCGGCACCGACGAGAACGCATGGCGCCGCACGGGCGACAACGGCTATCTCTACGTGCCCAACCCGGTCTATACGACGGCCGGCAACGCGCTGCAGGACGGCTACTACCTCGATCTCTACTACGACCTCTCGCTCAACTACAGCCGCACCTTCGGCCGCCACAGCGTGACGGGGCTGGTGCTCTTCAACCGGCAGGAGCAGGACAAGGGGTCGGATTTCCCCTACTACAACGAAGCCATCGTGGCGCGCGCCACCTACGATTTCGCTCACAAGTACCTCGTCGAGGTCAACATGGGCTACACGGGTTCGGAGCGCTTCGCCCCGGGCAACCGCTTCGGTTTCTTCCCCTCGGGCGCCGTGGGGTGGGTGGTCTCGGAGGAGAAGTTCTTCGAACCGCTGAAACCGTGGTTCAGCAAGCTCAAGCTCCGCTATTCGCAGGGGCTGGTCGGCAGCGACTACGCCAACAACCGCTGGCTCTACATGAGCGAATTCTCGAAGGACGGCAACGGACACATCGTCGAGGACAAGATCGCCAACAGCTCGGTGCAGTGGGAGCAGGCCATGAAGCGCGACCTGGGCGTCGAGATGGGTTTTCTGAACGACGAACTCCACCTGAGCGTGGACCTCTTCGACGAGAAGCGCGACAAGATGCTGATCTCGGTGGACAACACGACCCCGATGTGGATCGGCAACACCTCGAAGGAGCTCAACAAGGGTAAGATCAAGAAGCACGGCATCGAGCTGGAGCTCTCTTACCGCAAGCAGCTCAACCGGGACTGGACGATCTTCCTGGGCGGCAATTTCTCGTTCAACGAGAATCGTATCCTCTACGCCGACGACGCCCTCTACGCCCTCGCGCACCAGCGCAAGGTGGGCACGGCTCTCGGCGCGCAGCTCAGCGGGGCCTACCTCGTGGGCAACGGCTACCTGACGTCGGTGGACGACATCCACAGCAACTTCCTGCCCGGCAAGGTCAGCGACGTGGTGGTCGGCGACTACAAGTTCCTCGACTTCACGGGCGACGGCAAGATCGACAAGGACGACCTCGCACGCATGGAGGGTTCGCTCAATCCCCCGATCGCCTACGCCTTCCATGCGGGTTTCAAGTGGAAGGGCCTCGACGTGAACGTTCTCTTCCAGGGCTATGCCAAGAAATGGGTCAATTTCGACCAGATGTACGAGTGGGAGTTCTACAAGGGCAATTACCGCACGCACCTCTCGTCGCTCGACTACTGGTCGCCGTCGAACCCGGGCGGCAACCACGGAGCCGTGCACTACACCGCCTCGTCGCAGGTCAACATGAACTGGTCGGGCTACAACGAGAGCGCGACGACGGGCGGTTACAACGCCAAGATCGCCGGCCGTTCGTGGCGCCGCGCCGACTACCTGCGTCTGAAAGAGGTTTCGGTCGGCTATACGTGGAGCGGTCCGAAGATCAGCCGCGCGCTGGGCGTGCGTGCCCTGAAGGTGTACGCCACGGGCAACAACCTGCTGACCTTCACCGACCTGCTGGAGGGCGATCCCGAGAACAAGTACCTCGTATGGGGCAAGTATCCGCAGATGATGACCGTCAAACTGGGTCTCCAGGTATCGTTCTGACCCCAAAAACGCAAACAGACCATGAAACATACATTGATAAAGGTATTGAGCTGGGCGATGCTGGCGGCGGTCGCCGCAGGGAGCACTTCGTGCCTGAACGAATATCTCGACAAGGCCCCCGACGCCGGACTGGACGAAAAGGAGGTATTCTCGAAGTACGCCAACTTCAAGAGCTATCTCTACGCAGTCTACGACGGCGCCAACTTCAACGTCAAGGCGCACTATCCGCTGTGGTTCGCCGGCAACAACCAGAAATATACGCTGGAGGCCCTTACGGACATGTGCGACATGACCCGTATCCAGCGCTGCCAGCCCGGTCGGATGGGCGACGGTTCGACCGTGACCTACGCCACGGGTTACAACACCGAGTCGAAGACCGCGAAAGTTCCCTATTCGTGGAAGTCGATCCGCGTGGCCAACATGGCCATCCGCAACATCGACATGCTGCAGGACGCCGCCGACCGTGAGAAGAAGGACCTGCTGGCCCAGGCCTATTTCGTGCGCGCCTACTGCCATTTCGAACTCTTCCGCCTCTACGGCTCGCTGCCCTACATCGACAAGGTGATGGGTTCCGATGACGAGTGGGACCTGCCGCGTCTGTCGGACTACGACATGCTGCAGCGCATCGCCGCCGATTTCCAGACCGCGGCCGAGATTTTCGACCAGGCGGGGCTGATGCGCCGCGACCCGGCTTCGGGTTCGGGACACCTCGCAGCCACGGACCAGGACAAGCCCAACGGCGTGACGGCGCTGGCCATGAAGGGCCGCGCGCTGCTCTACGCCGCCAGTCCGCTGAGCAACCCCGGGAACGACGTCGCCCGCTGGGAGGAGGCCGCCGAGGCCAACTGGACGGCGTTGAAGAGCGCTCTCGACTGCGGCTACCTCCTGCTCGCCAAGGAGAAGTACACCGATAACTTCTACGGTACGAAATACACCAACGAGCAGCTGTGGGCCTACACCAGTGGCAGCACGACGAACTACAACAACGACCGCGTGCAGGCGTTCGTGCCCTATTGCTTCTCGAACAATGCTTTCAGTTCGGGACAGTGTCCGACGCAGAATTTCGTCGACAAGTTCGAGACCGCCGGCGGTTGGCCGCTCAACACCCCCGAGGAGCGCGCCGCGGCGACCGCCGCCGGGCAGTACAGCGAGCAGAACCCCTATGCCAACCGCGACCCGCGTTTCGGTTTCGCGGTGATCTACAACCAGAAGCCCGTGCAGGGCTACGGCAACGCCTCGATCTACGTCAACGAGGACGGCAGCCTGCCTTCGGGGTCGCTGATCCAGAAGCGCAGCGGCAGTGAGGACGGTGTTTCCGAGACCTTCTACTACGAGCAGAAGCGCACGGGACCCCTTTCGAACAAGGGCGTGCAGAACCTCCTGCTGACCGATCCGATCATCCGCCTGGCGGAGCTCTACCTCAACTATGCCGAGGCGGCCAACGAGGCCTACGGTCCCGACGGACAGGCTCCCGGTGCCGCGATGACGGCCCTTCAGGCGCTGAACGCCGTGCGCGACCGGGTGGGGATGCCCGCCGTGCTCGACGTCTATACGACCGACAAGGACGCACTGCGCCCGCGCATCAAGAACGAACGCACGGTCGAGCTCTGCTTCGAGGGTTACCACTATTTCTGCGACATCCGCCGCTGGAAGGACGCCCCCTCGATCCACCGCACGCGGCTCACGGGCATGCGCGTCACCAAACTCAAGGCGGGGGCTACGGCGCAGTATCCCACGGGCTTCCGTTACGAGCGCTTCGAGCTGCCTTCGAACCGCCAGATCGCCTGGAAGAACGACGGCATGTACTACGTGCAGTTCCAGACGAGCGACCTGCTCAAAATGAAGAACTACGTACCCAACGAGGCGTGGTAGTGTTAATCGTATAATGAGAGAAATTATGAAACATATTTTGTTTTCACAGTCCAAATACGCTGCGCTGCTGTGCATGCTGCTGATCCTCCCGGCATGGTTCAGCCCGGCTGCGGCGCAGGCACGCAAGACGCAGCCCCGGCGGGTCGACGTCTCCGTCGCGGTGGTCGCGCCCGACGGGAAGCCGGTCCCGAACGCCGGTTTCACCGTGGGCGAGGGTGCGCGGCACCTGAGAGCCGACGAAGCGGGCCGCATCGTCTTTTCCGTCGCGCCCCGCGACCTGGTGACGGTTTCGGCCGAGGGCTTCACCCCCGTCCGGGCCCTGGGCAGCGCCCTGGCCGAGTCGTCGCAGGTGACGCTCACCCCCGCGGTCCTGCTGGCAGGCGAGGGCGACGACGTTCCGCTGCCCTATACCTCGCTCAAGAAACGCTGGTCGGTGGGCAGCTCCATCGTCATCCGCGGCGAAGAGCTCGAGAAATACTCTTCGACCGACATCCGCAACGCCCTGACGGGGCTGGCCAGCGGGGTCGAGGTTTCGGAGAAGTTCGGCGGCCCCGGCGTCAATCCGCTGGAGCACATCGGCCAGTACGGCGCCTCGACGCGCATCGGCGTCACGACCCGCGGCAAGCAGATGATGTACATGGTCGACGACATCCCCGTGCAGATCGACGAGACGCCGCTCGACCCCCAGCAGATCGAGTCGGTCACCATCGTCCGCGACGTCCTGGAAAAGAGCCTCTACGGTCCCTCGGCCGCCAACGGCATCGTCTACATCAAGACCCGGCGCGGCCGTTACAACGACCGTTACCTGACGGTCGATGTCGAGGGCGGCGTGAACACCGTCGACCGCATGCCCGAGTATGTCGATGGCGCCGACTATGCTCGCCTGAACAACATCGCCCGCAACAACAGCGGTCTGGACATGCTCTATACGCGCGACGACGTGGCGGCCTACGCCCGAAAAGATCCCTACGACAAGTGGCATCCGAACGTCGGTTTCCGCGACATGATGCTCAAGAATACGATGTATTACACCAAAGCCAACGTCTCTTCGGGCGGCGGCAACGATCTGGTGCGCTACTTCGCCTTCCTGGGGTATGCCGGCGAGGACGACATCTACAAGATCGGCCCCGCGGCGAACTACAACCGCGTGAACATCAACGCCAACCTCGACATCAAGCTGCACCGCTACATCCGGGCGCGCTTCGGGCTGGTCTCGACCATGGGCGTCCGCAAGTCGTCCAACTACGGTTACAGCTCGAACTATTCGAGCGAGGACGCCTCGTCGAACACCACGCTCGGCGTGACCGAATTCCCCGACGTCATCGGCGACGTCAACGCCACGCCGGGCATCTCGTTCCCGATCTACGCCAACGACGATCCTTCGCTCGAATCGCCGTGGTACGCCGTCTCGTCGCTCTACAAGCAGAACCCCGTGGCCAACATCCTCGAGAACGGCGCCTATACCGAAACCATCCGCAAGGGGCTGATCGACGTGGGCGTCGACGTCGATTTCTCGTTCCTCACGCCGGGCCTCACGTCGATGACCTACGGAGCCTACGACGCCACGAACCTCGTGCGTTTGGGTACGGCCGAGGACTATGCGGCCTACATCCTGAACAAGGGCATCGACGAGAACGGCTACGACGCGATGATCCCCGAGCAGAGCAGCAGCCACAGCGTGAAGGCCATGGCCAGCAAGACCCGGCTGCTCGACTACTTCTCCAACCGCTTCTATTTCGTGCAGAAGTTCGCCTACGACCGCACTTTCGGCCGCCATGCCGTCGCCGCGTCGGCCTCCTACATGATCACCAAGCGTTCGCAGAAGTTCATCACCGAGCACCGCCGCGAAATGACCTTCGGCTTCGGCGCCCGCTATGCCTACGACGGCCGTTACCTCGTGCAGGCGGCCTGCAGCTACCAGGGGACCTATGCGCTGCTGAACAACCGCTGGTCGGCGTCGCCGTCGGTGGGTCTGGGATGGATCGTCTCCGAGGAGAATTTCATGAAGAACCTTCGCGGCATCGACTTCCTGAAGCTGCGCGCCGAGGGCGGCATCCTCTACTTCGACGGTTCGATGTCGGCCAACCGCGACGTCGACAACTACAAGTGGGACAATTCGGGTTCGAAATTCGGCCCCCATGCGAACAACCAGTGGTTCGGAAGCACCACGAGCAACGCCGTCGACCGGCTCTACGCGCAGATGCTGGGCAACCCGAATCTGCGTTTCGAGAAGCGCCGCGAATTCACCGCCGGCATCGAGGGACTGGCACTCCGCCGCCGGCTGAGCTTCGAACTCAACTACTACAACACGCTCTCCGACGGTCCCGTCGCCGAGATGAAGAATGTCCTGCCGCTGCTGGCCGGCATCTCGTCGGGATCGCTCTGGATGAACTACGAGAAGACCCGTTATCAGGGCTATGAACTCGCGCTGGGCTGGCGCGACCGGGCCGGCGATTTCTCCTACTCGGTCAACGGCTGGGCGACGTTCCAGGCTTCGAAGGTGCTCCGCGCCGACGAGCCCGACTACAAGGACGCCTACCGTTCGAAGGTCGGCTATTCGGCCTCCTCGATCTGGGGTCTGCGCTGCATCGGGCAGTTCCGGACGGACGAGGAGACGCTCGCCGTGCCGCAGCTCTTCGACGACAGGCTGCAAAAGGGCGACCTCAAATACGAGGACATGAACGGCGACGGACAGATCGACGACAACGACTTCTGCGTCATCGGCAACTCGACGCCCAAGATGATCTACGGCGTGAACGTCAACCTCCGCTACCGCGACTTCGACCTGACGGTGGTGGGCACCGGGCGCGCCTTCTACGACCTGGCGCTGACGAACGATTACTTCTGGAACGGCTGGGGCGACGGCAACTACTCGAAGTACACGCTTCGCAACGCCGGCAATCCCGACCATCCGCGCCTGACCTACAACAAGGTCAACAACAACTACAAGACCTCGACCTTCTGGCTGGAGGACGGCGGGTTCTTCAAGATCCAGACCCTCGAGCTGGGCTACGAACTGCCCGTGCACCGGCTGGGCATCGCCTCGATCCGACGCATGCGGGTCTACCTGCGCGGCAACAACCTCTGCACCATCTCGAAGATCAAGGATGTCGACCCCGAGGCCCTCGGCTCCGGACTCACGAACTATCCGCTGATGCGCACCTTCGTGGCGGGCGTTAAGTTAACCTTCTAATTGAGACGACGATGAAACGAATCCTATTTCAGATATTGGCAGTCGCCGCCGCCGGTGCGGTGTGCTCGTGCAGCGATTTCCTCGATCCCTATCCCAGCGCGATCCGCTCGGAGGAGTACATCCTGACCAACCCGACGACGATGCAGGGCCTCATCGGCAAGTGCTACGACTACATGGCACAGAATTACAACGACAACGAGGGCGCCTACCTCGACTGCGCCACGGACAACGCCGTGCGCACCTCGACGACCGACGTCCTGCGCCGTTTCGCCGTCGGCGTCACGAGCCCCACGAACGACCCGTTCGAAACCTACTGGGACCGCGACTACAAGGGCATCTACAACGTCAACCTGTTCCTCAAGGACAACCGCGGGCTGAACATGCGCTACATGCTCGACGAGCGTCTCGACGAACTGCTCCGCAACCGCCTCTGGGGCGAAGCCTACGCCCTGCGCGCGTGGTTCCAGTGGGACCTGCTGCAGAAGTTCGGGGGACGCGGCACCGACGGCCGCCTGTTAGGGTATCCCATCCTGCTCGAACCGGTGCGCGTCTGGGAGATGTCGCCCGAGGAGATGCGCGGCCTGCGCTTCGAGCGCAACACCTACGACGAGTGCGTGGCGCAGATCCTGCGCGACTGCGACTCGGCCTACAAGTACCTGCCGATCGCGCACCGCGACTTCCTGGTGCCGAACGCCGACGACCGCCGGGTGATGGGCGCCCAGAACTGGGGCCGCCTCGACGGCATCAGCGCCGTGGCCGTCAAGGCGCTGGTCTGCCTCACGTGGGCCAGCCCGCGCTTCAACCCCGACGGCGACGTGGAACGCTGGCGCAAGGCCGCCGAATACGCCAAGGAGGTGATGGATTTCAAGATGACGGTGGACAACGTCTCCGGCGGCTTCTCCGTCGGCCGGCAGGTCGACTGGTGCGACCCCAACAACCCCGAAATCGTCTACGCCTCGCGCTACAAAGCCTCGAACGACGACATGGAACGCGCCTTCTATCCGGGCGGCTTCCAGGGCAACGGCACGATGGGCGCCACGCAGGAGCTGGTCGACGCCTTCGGCATGGCCGACGGCTATCCCGTCGGCGAGTCGCCCGAGTACCCCTACGATCCCGCGAATCCCTACCTCAACCGCGACCCGCGCTTTTACAGCGTGATCTTCTACAACGGCCGATCGGTGGTCACGGGGCAGACCGGCAAGACCTACCGTTTCGAAAACTGGTCCAACGGCGGCAAGGACGCGGCCGGAACCAGTTCGAAGAACTCGCTGACGAACTACCACATCAAGAAGTTCGTCTACATGGGCCTCAACTGGTCCGAAACCTCGGTCAACAGGATGCCTCACGCGAAGTTCTTCATCCGCTGGGCCCACATGGTGCTGGCTTTTGCCGAGGCGGCCAACCAGGTCGGCGGCCCCAACGCCCCGATCGACGGCCTGACGGCCCGTGAGGCCATCGCCTGGCTGCGCAGCCGCACGACCTGCGACGGCGCCGAGGGCATCAAGTCGGACCCCTATCTGGAGCAGGTGTCGCTGGCCGGCAAGGAGGCTTTCGACAAGTTCCTGCGCAACGAGCGCCGTATCGAGACCTGTTTCGAAGGCACGCGCTTCTTCGACCTGCGCCGCTGGACGACGACGCTCGGCGAGCTGAACCGCGAGGTGCACGGCGTGCAGATTACGCGCCAGCTGAGCGGCGACTTCGTATACGACTTCGGCCACGTGGTCGAAAAGCGCTCGTTCACGTCGGCCTACCTCCCGATCCCCTACAAGGAGATGCTCAACGTCAAGGGCCTCGTGCAGAACGAAGGCTGGGAGAACTGGCAGTAAATCATAACCCGGAAAAAATCGTAAAACCATGAAAAAATACCTGTTCATATTGGCTGCCGCCGCCGCATTGACGTCGTGTTACGACGAGTATGTGAAGGACAACGACACGCAGGGCGCGGGTTTCGCCAACCAGACCGACGTCCGTTCGGTCGTCGTGGGCGAGGGCATGCGCTTCTCCACGGGCGTGGCGCTGGGCGGCACGATCGACAACTCCGCGGATCGTCCGATCGGCTTCGAGATCGACTATTCGCTGGTCAGCGACGCGACGCTGCAGGCGATGAAGACCCACGTCTTTTCCTACATCCAGAATCTCGTCAAACCGCTCGGCTCGCTCGAGGCGCTGTCGGCCGAGGAGTATAAGCTGCTGCCCGAGGGCGGCACCGACGGCCGCGTGACGATCCGCCGGGGTTCGCACCTGGGGCAGATCGTCATCAAGATCGACTCCGCGAAGTTTCTCGCCGACGCTTCGCGCACGCTGCCCAAGTATGTGATCCCCCTGCGCCTGACCGACGGCTACGGCACCGGCCTGATCGCCGGCAAGGAGACCTCGGTGATCGGCGTGCGCTACGAGAACATGCTCTTCGGCAACTACTGGCACGGCGGCGAGACCGTCGTGACGGACGCCGCGGGCACGGAGGTCAACCGCATCGCCTACTATACGACCGTCCCGCAGCCCGAAACGCGCGTCTGGACGCTGACCACCGTCGCGCCGTTCTCGCTGACGGCCAATGCCGTGGGCGGCGAGCTGAACGGTTCGAAGGCCCAGCTCCGGCTGACGCAGGGTCCGGACGGGGCGGTCACGGTGAGCGCCGCGGACGGCGCCGACTATGTGGTCGAGGCCGACGGCGAGTGCTCGTTCAACCGCGCGAAGCTGCTGCAGAACCGCCGGATCTACCTCAAATACAAGTACGAGAAGGATGGACTGATCTATCACGCTACCGATACGCTGACGTTCCGCAACCGCGTGCGCGACGGCGTGAACGAGTGGCAGGACGAGAACCCCGGTAACTACGAATAGCCGTATGAAACGACTCATGAACAGACTGACGCTTCTGGCGGCCGCCGTCTTGGCCGCCGGAAGCCTTGCGGCCAAGGCTCCGGAGTACCGGCGGGTCGAGGCCCGGGAGAATGCGCAGAAACCCGAATGGAAGAGCTACGAGGCGAAGACCGTCGACCGCCTTCCGGGTTTCAACTGCCGGAAAAGCGATCCCAAACAGAGTGTCTACGGCGGTTGGATGGTTGACCGGCAGGAGGCCACCGGATTCTTCCGCACGCAGAAGATCGGCGACCGATGGTGGCTGATCGACCCCGAAGGGTGGCCCTTCATCCACAAGGCCGTGGCCGTCTTCACGACGGGCGGTTCGGACCGCCAGAAGAAGGCCCTCGCAGAGAAGTTCGGCACGCCCGCGGCGTGGGCCGCCGACCAGCAGGAGATGCTGCGCCGCTACGGGTTCAACGGACTGGGTGCCTGGTCGGATGTGAACACGGTCCGCGAGTCGGAGCACCCGATGCCTTACACCGTGATCGTGAGTCCGATGGGCATGTACCGCTCGCAGCACCGCAGGCATTTCGGCGGCAAGTATAAGCAGGCCGGATGGCAGGGCTACCGCTTCGACCTGGCGATGGTCTTCGATCCGGGGTTCGACGCCGTGATCGACCGGGCCGTCGCGCCCATCGCCAGGTACCGCGACGACAAGTACCTGCTGGGCTATTTCACCGACAACGAGCTGCCGTGGGTCAACGATGCGCTGGACCGTCACCTGACGCTGCTGGCGTATGACGAGGATGCCTACATCGCCGTCCGCAAGTGGTACGACGAGCGCAAGGGCGTGAAGGACGCCCCGGCGGCGGAGATCACCGATGCCGACCGCAAAGCGTTCCGGGCCTTCTATTTCGACACCTACATGCGCAAGGTCACCGAAGCGCTCCGCAGGTACGACCCCAATCACCTCTACCTGGGCTGCCGCTTCAACCAGCACCGGCAGGAGATGGCCAGCCCGGAGATTTTCGCCGTGGCCGGCAAATATATGGACGTGATCTCGATCAACCACTACCGGCTGTGGGAACCCGACGCCGCATGGATGGCCGACTGGGAGAAATGGTCGGGCAAGCCTTTCATCATCACCGAGTTCTACACCAAGGGCGAGGATTCGGGGCTGCCGAACAACACCGGAGCCGGATGGAACGTGCGGACGCAGGCCGACCGCGGCTGGTTCTACCAGAATTTCGTGACGGAGCTGCTGCGCAGCGGCAACTGCGTGGGATGGCACTGGTTCACCTACATGGACAACGATCCCCAGAACCTGAAGACCGACCCCTCGAACCGCGATTCGAACAAGGGCGTCGTGGCCTGGAATTTCGAGCCCTACACCGTCCTGTTAGACGAGATGAAGCAGTTGAACGACTGCACCTACCGGCTGATCCGCCATCTGGATGCGGAGAAGGCCGAAGCAAACCGAAAACGACCGAATAGCCATGAATAAACCGCTGAAATACCTGCTTTTGACCGCTGCCGCCGCGCTTCTGGCCGCCGGCTGCGCGGAAGACAAGACCTATGCGCTGCCCGAGGTCTATCCCTCCGACGACGATACGCCCTCGGACGTGGAGCCGCCCCACGAGGTGCGCGCCCGCAAGAACAAGACCTCGGCGTGGGGCGACTACCTCGCCTACACGGTCGACCGCATCCACGGCTTCACGCCCGGCGAAGATCCCGCCACCGACAAGTACGGCGGCTGGAAGGTCTCGTCGCTGACGGCGACGGGATTTTTCCGCACGCAGCAGATCGGCGGACGCTGGTGGATGATAACCCCCGAGGGCAACCTCTACATCTGCAAGGGCGTGGCCGTGTTCAGCGCCGGCGGTTCGGACCGCCAGCAGGCCAAGCTGCAGGAGAAGTTCGGATCGGCCTCGGAGTGGGCCCGTCAGGAGACCTCGATGCTCAAGGCCCGCGGGTTCAACGGCCTGGGAGCCTGGTCGAACGTCGAGACCGTGCGCAAGCTCGCCGAGCCGATGCCCTATACGGTGATCGTCAGCCCGATGGGCAAGCTCAACGGCTACATCAAGTCCTCGGGCGAGGAGGCCGGCGCGAACTGGTCGGGCTGGGAGGGCTATCCCAACGACTTTGCGATGGTCTTCCACCCCAAATTCGACGAGTACGTCGAAAGCGAGATCAAGACCATCTCCAAGTACAAGGACGATCCCTACTGCATCGGTTATTTCACCGACAACGAGATTCCGTGGAAGGACTACGCGCTGGACCGCTGCCTGGAGAAGTGGCCCGCAACGCACGTCAACCATCAGAAAGCTCAGGAGTGGCTCGACCGGCGCAAGGGCAAGACCGGAGCGAAGCTCTCCGAGGCTACGGACGCCGACCGCCGCGCCTTCATCGCCTACTGTCTGGAGGTCTATCTGGAAAAGGTGACCGCGGCGATCAAAAAGTACGATCCCAACCACCTCTACCTGGGCTGCCGTTTCAACCAGTGGAACTACGAACTGGCGAACGACGAGCTGTTCAGGACCGCCGGCAGGTACATGGACATCCTCTCGATCAACCACTACCAGAAATGGGAGCCCGACGCGCAGGCCGTGCAGAACTGGGGCGCGTGGTCCGGAAAGCCGTTCTTCGTGACGGAGTTCTACACCAAGGGCGAGGATTCGGAGCTTCCGAACACCACCGGGGCCGGATGGAACGTCCGCACGCAGGCCGAACGCGGCTATTTCTACCAGAACTTCGCGCTGAAACTCATCGAGAGCAAGGTGTGCGTCGGCTGGCACTGGTTCACCTATCAGGACAACGACCCCGAGAATGAGAACACCGACCCCTCGAACCGCGATTCGAACAAGGGCATGGTGACCTGGGACTTCCAGTACTATACGCCCCTGCTGGACAATATGGAGGCGCTGAACGGCAACGTCTATCAGCTGACCCGCTTTTACGATGCGCAATAAAACCGACCGAATTATGAAAACCCTATTGAAGACAAAAATGATTCTGCTGCTGGGGACCGTGGCCCTGTGGGGCTGCGAGGAGGATGTGACCCCGCTGCAGCACACGGCGCCGCAGGTGACGTTCCCGGTGCAGGAGTCCTCGCTGGCGGCCGTCGTCGGCGATCCGGTGGTGTTCCGGGCCGACATCGGGAGCGGCGACAGACTCACCTGCGGATGGTATGTCGACGGAACGCTCGAAGCCTCGACCGCGGAGATGACCTATACGTTCAGCGCCCCGGGCGACTACGAAGTGCGCTTCGAGGCCCGCAACGGCGCCGGAAAAGTGGAAAAAAGCTATGCCGTGAAAGTCGCCGACGTGCTGGAAATGCACCTTTCGGTGGGCGACTCGACGCGCATCGTGCGCCGTCAGCTGGACATGCTGAAGGTCATGGCCGTCGTAGACGCCGGATCGGACGTCGTTCACGAATGGAGGGTGGACGGCGAGGTGAAGTCCGACAAGGCCTATTTCGACACCTTCGGCCTGCCCGAAGCACGGGTCTATACCGTGGCCTATGCGGGTACGAACGCCGCCGGGACTTTCCGGAAGAGTTTCGAGGTGCTGGCCACGGAGCGTCCGCTGGAGATCGGCTTCTCGAACAACGACGAGACGATCGCCTGCAAGGAGGGCGCCGTGGTGGAGATCATCGCCACGGTGAAGTACGGCGGCACGGGCGTGCGGCACGAATGGAGGGTGGACGGCGCGACCGTCTCGACCGACGCCGTGTTCAGCCGCGCTTTCGACGGCAAGGGCCCCTATACGATCGCCTACCGCGGCGTGAATGCCAAGCAGGAGACCGTGGAGCGCACGTGGACCGTGACGATGATTCCGTCGGGCGCGCTCTTCGAGCATTTCGAGGATTACACCGAACTGCCCAAATGGTGGACCCTGAAGCAGAATACCCCGGGTATCGAACTGGCGGACAACCCCAAACCCGAAGGGATCAACACGAGCCTGAAGGTGCTTCGCGACAACGTTACCGGCACGGGCGGCACGTCGGGGTATTTCGACCTGAAACTGAAAGAGATTCCGGCCGACAGGATCGACGTGACGAAGTACACGGGCATCCGGTTCAAGATTTACCTGGGCAGGAACAAGTATTATCCCCGCGTCCAGTACGACGGGGTCAAGCATGCGCCTGTGGCCAAGCCGCAGTTCCGGGACGAATGGGAGGTGCTGGAGTACCGGTTCGGTAAGCATCTCGATCCGGGGAAGAACATCACTTTCCGTCCGCTGCTGAAAGAGGACGGCAACAATATCGCCTCGGGGCCCGTGACCGAGACCAACACCCGTACGGTGTATATCGACGATATCGAGTTTTTGGAGTAAACTGAAATGCGAAAGACGATGAAAAAGATCATTCGGATGCAGGCGGTCCTGCTGCTGGGACTGGCTGCGCTGTGGGGATGCGGCGGCGACGATACGACGGACGAACTGCAGGCCGTCGTGCCGCAGGTGAGATTCCCCGTCACGGAATCCGCCGTGTCGGCCCGTGTCGACGACCCCGTGCGTTTCGAGGCGGTGATCGAGAGCCCCGGACCGCTCAGCTGCGGCTGGTTCGTCGACGGGAAACTGATGGCCTCGACGGCTTCGATGACCTATGTGTTCCGGGCCAAAGGCACCTATGACGTGCATTTCGAGGCTTCGAACACGGCCGGAAAGGTCGTGAAGGACTATTCGGTGACCATCGAGGGATCGCCCCTGAAGGTGGAGTTCTCGAACGGGGAGGAGACCGTCTCCTGTCTGACGGGCGAGGAGGTGCTCATCTCGGCGACGGTCGTGGCCGGCGACAAGGAGGTCGTGCACGAGTGGAA
>CATKXN010000016.1 GCA_949840605.1 uncultured Alistipes sp. | reverse complement strand
AGCGATTTTTTTGTTAAATTTGCGTAATCGATAACCGTTGCAAACTATGAAACCCTACCTTTCCTCCTTGTTCCTCTCCGCAGGACTCTCCCTGCTGCTCGCCTCGTGCCACAGCGGGACTGCCCGGAAAGTCTCGTCGTTCGACGAGCTGCCCGATCCCACAGCCGACACGCTCTCCGACTGGTCGGGCGTTTCCCCGGGGCTCCACGCCTCGTTCGTGAGCACGGACGCCGTTTTCAGACGTTCGGTCGCCCCGGATGTCGCGCCCTCGGCATCCGTCCGGCTGGAGGCATGGCGCGGCGAACGGGTCGCCGCCCAGCTGCTGCTCTGGACCGCCTCCGGCGCGGACGGCGTGGAGGTCGAGGTGGAGCCGTTCAGGTCGGACGTGTATACGCTTCCCGGAGATGCCGCCCAAGTGCGATTCGTCCGCTATGTCCTGAGCGACGAGTTCGGCAACAAATGCGGCTATCACGATCCGGCGGTCTACCCGCCGCACCTGGTCCCGGACATGCTCGACGACATCGATGTTTTCGACCTGAAGGCCCGGAACGTCCGTCCCGTATGGATAACGGTCTCCGTCCCGGCCGACGCCCCCGCCGGAGAGTATGTCTCGAAAGTAAAACTGCATGCCGAAGGCCGGCGGCCCCGGACGTTCGACATCGGGCTCACGGTCATCGGCCGGGAACTCCCGCCCCCTGCCGAGTGGAACTACTACCTCGACCTCTGGCAGCATCCTGCAGCCGTCGCGCGCGTCGAGGGGCTCGACATGTGGAGCGACGCCCATTTCGAGGCCCTGGTCCCGTACATGCGGCTGCTGGCCGACGCCGGGCAGAAAGCCGTCACGACGACGCTGAACAAGGACCCGTGGAACAACCAGTGTTTCGATTCCTACGCCGACATGATCGTCTGGACGAAGCATGCGGACGGGACGTGGAGCTACGACTATACGGTCTTCGACCGATGGGTCGAACTGATGACGGGGCTGGGCATCGACCGCGCCGTCAACTGCTACTCGATGCTGCCGTGGAACAACGAGCTCCACTACCGGGACGGTGTCACGGGCCGTTTCGTCGACGTGACGGCCGATCCGGGCACTCCGGCCTTCGAAGAACTGTGGGTGCCGTTCCTCACCGACTTCACCCGGCACCTGCGCGAAAAGGGATGGCTCGGACGGACGAATATCGCCATGGACGAACGTTCGCCGGAGGAGATGGCCGATGCGCTCGACCTGTTGCGGAAGACGGCTCCCGAACTGGGAGTCGCCATGGCCGACAACAAGAA
Organism: uncultured Alistipes sp.; assembly: GCA_949840605.1. The sequence goes on along the minus strand of CATKXN010000016.1, from coordinate 31,080 downwards.
CAGCTACCTGAACTATCCTTCGATAAACAGCGTGTGCGTCAAAGTCCGCGATCGGGTGCCGCCGGAGCATATCGCCGAGCGACGCGCCCGGGGCTTCGTGACGACCTACTACGTCTGCTGTTCGGACCGTTTCCCCAACATGTTCACCTTCTCCGGCCCCGCCGAAGCGGTCTATGCCGGATGGTATGCGGCCGCCTGCGGTTACGACGGGTTCCTGCGCTGGGCCTACAATTCGTGGGTCGGGGAACCGCTGACCGACTCGCGTTTCAGGACCTTCCCCGCCGGCGATACGTTTATCATTTATCCCGGCGCACGCTCTTCCGTCCGGTTCGAACGGCTGGTCGAAGGAATCCAGGATGCCGAAAAGATCGCGATCCTGAGAAAGGAATTCGCGTCCGCCGGAACGCCGGAGTCCGCATCACGGCTCCGGGAGCTCGAAACGCTGCTCTCCGGATTCGCCACCGTAACCCCCGATGCGGGCTGGCCCGACCGACTCGCGCGGGCTAAGCGGACGCTCAACGAACTGGCGCGATGAATACGGCTGCGACCGGCAAGGCTATAGGTCGGCCGCAGCCTGAGTGCCGGGATGCGTCCTCCGAAAAAAAATTGGCTGTCCGACCTATGCGGACAGCCAATCCCTTCAAAAAACGAGTCGCGTCACTTCACCCGGGCGGGTGACTTCTCTTCCATACAGAATATCAAATACATCAGTAACTTGTCGGCATCTATCCGGCATGCCGGTTCCTTCTTGAGAATAATTCGAAAAGCTTTGTCGAACGAATCCCAGAGCAGCAGGCTGAACCGGTCCGCTTCGGCCGGACTCATGTATTTGGCCTGCATGGTCGGCAGCCACATCGAGAATTCGATGGTGGCGGATTGCGGAAACAATTCCAGCAGCTCGTCGGGTTCGTGGCGGTAATCGAGAAACGTGTTTTCGCAAATCCCGAATTTGGGCAGGATGACCGTTTCATAGATTTTCGCATGGGTTCTGCGATGATCGTATTGGTCGAAAAACCAGCGATCGATCTTCTTGATGCTTACGATACGATAAATGCGATAGGGACTCTCGTTATCCTTTTTCATAACCGTGAAAGTTTTAAGCCGGATGACATTATCCTTATCCTAAATTTACATATTTTTTCGTTTGCGCGGCAAAGGTCCGGAATCTGGAATGGTTTTTCAAACCGACATGGAATACTTCCACCTCGAATTTTTGTCGTATCAGCCCGAAACGGCCCGAAACGCCCTGCCGTCCGGGTTCCGACGGGGCCGCCCGCAGCGAAACCGTTCCGCCCCGATATGGAATCGGATTGGTTCCACCTGCGTTTGCAGGGGCTCGATGTTTCGATCTGTCTGTGCCAATGTAGGAGGGGAGGCTGTCGCCGGCCTCCCCTCTTTTTTCATACGGTCATGCGGTTTCGCGCTAATGCTGCGCCGCCGTCGGGCTGTCTGTGCGTTCCAGGTCATCCAGCAGTTTCCTGACGGCGGCCTCCGGTCCCGGGGTTTCGCCCTGCAGGGTGACGAACCGGCTGCCGACGATACCGCCCGCGGCGTTGTCCGCCGCGGCGCGGAAAGTCGCGCGGTTGCTGATGCCGAACCCCACCATGCGCGGATTGCGCAGTCCGAGGGCGTCGATGCGGCGGAAATAGGCCTGCTTCCCTTCGTCGAATGCGCTCTGCGCCCCGGTCGTCGAGGCCGACGATACCATATAGATAAAGCCGTCGGTATGGGCGTCGATCTGGCGGATGCGCTCCTCGGAGGTCTCGGGCGTGATGAGCATGACGACCTTCACGCCGTAGCGGTCGGCGACGGGCTTGAAGTCGGCGAGGTAGTCGTCGAACGGCAGGTCGGGGATGATGCAGCCGTCGATGCCGCAGTCGCGGCAGGAACGGCAGAAATTCTCGAATCCGTACTGCATGACGGGGTTGAGGTAGCCCATCAGCAGCAGCGGGATCTGCACGCCGGGACGGATATTCGCCAGCTGGGCGAAGAGTTTCCGGAGCGACATGCCGCCCCGCAGGGCCTGCTGGGCCGCATGCTGAATGACCGGCCCGTCGGCCATCGGGTCGCTGAACGGGATGCCGATCTCGATCATCTGCACGCCGTTGTTTTCGAGGACACGGATCACCTCGGCGGTGTTTTCCGGGTCGGGATACCCGGCGCAGAAATAGACGGAGAGTATATCCCGCCTGCCGGAAGCGAATAACTGATTGATTCTGTTCATGGTCGTTGGATTTTTGAGATGAATGTCGCGAGTTTAGCGGCGTCTTTCACCGCCGGGGCCGTTTCGAACCCGCTGTTGAGGTCCACGCCGGCGAAACGGGGATGGACGAACCTTCCGACCGCTTCGGCGCTCTCCGCGTCGAGGCCGCCGCTCAGCAGAAACGGAACGCTTCCCGTATAGGCGTCGAGCACCGACCAGTCGAAGCGTCGTCCCGAACCGCCGTAGCCGTCGCAGCGGGTGTCGAACAGCAGGTAGTCGGCGCAGGTTTCGTAATCCCGGGCCGCCGCGAGGTCGGATGCCGATGCGACGCGGATCGCCTTGATGATCCGGCAGCCGTGCCGCCGAAGCTCCCCGCACACCCCGGGCGGCTCGTCGCCGTGGAGCTGGAGCCACCCGAGGCCGAAGCGTCGGGCCGTGCGGAGCATCTCTGCGGGCGAAGCGTCGACGAAGACCCCGACCGCGGGCTTGCGGCAGCTGCGCACGGCCGCGGCATGAAGTTCGTCGTCGGGTACGCAGCGCGGGGAACGGGGGTAGAAGATGAAGCCGCAGAGGTCCGCCGGCAGCCGGTCGACGGCGCGGATGTTGTCGGGATCGCGCAGCCCGCATACCTTGACGATCATGGCCGTGCCGCGTTAAGCCGGGCGATGAACTCCGCCAGCGCGCGTCCCGGATCGTCGCTCTTCATAAAGGCTTCGCCCATCAGGAATCCCCGGAATCCCGCTTCGCGCAGGCGCACGACGGTCTCCGGGTCGGAAATGCCGCTTTCGGAGACCGGCAGAGGGCCCTCCCCGCCGCCGACCTCGCGCTGAAGCAGGTCGGCCATCCGGAACGAATTTTCGACGTCGGTATGGAACGTGCCCAGATCGCGGTTGTTGACCCCGAGCATATCGACATATCCGTTCAGGCGGGTAAGCTCTTCCGGGGTGTGCACTTCGAGCAGCACTTCGAGTTCCAGTTCATGTGCCGTGCGGGCGAGGCGGCGGCACGCTTCGGGCGACAGCACCGCGGCGATCAGCAGCACGGCGGCGGCTCCCGCCGCACGGGCCTGGTAGAGCTGGTATTCGTCTACGACGAAATCCTTGCGCAGCAGAGGCAGGCGGACCAGCCGGCGGGCCTGCTTCAAATCCTCCGTCGATCCGCCGAAGAACGCACCGTCGGTCAGCACCGAGCAGGCCGAGGCGCCTCCGTCTTCGTAGGCCGGGACGACGGCTTCGACCTTCGCATCCTCGTGGAGCCATCCTTTCGACGGGGATCGGCGTTTGAATTCGGCGATGACGCCCGTTTCGGACTCCTCCAGCGCGCGGCGCATCGAGCGCGGCGCCTCGGCGAGCCACGGCGAACCGAGCCGGAGCAGCGCATCGACGGGAAGCGTCTGTTTCTGCCAGGCGACCTCGCGGCGCGTGTTGGCTGTGATGGTTTCCAGAATGTCCATATCGTTCAGCTGTTGATTTCCACGAATTTCCGGAACACTGCGGCGGCTTTTCCGCCGAGGAGCGATTCGCGCGCCTCGGCGAGACACTCCGCGACCTCCTTTTCGGGGCAGATCACCCGGATGGCGAAGGCGGCGTTGGCCACGACGCAGTCGCGCCGGGCGGCGGAAGCGGTGTTGTTGAGCACGGCGTCGAAGATGCGCGCGGCCTCCTCGGGGGTGTCGCCGCCCGAAAGCTCCTCGGGGCGGCAGCGGTCGAACCCGATCTGCTCGGGGGTGAAGACCTGCTCCTTGTCGGGCGTGGCGACCTTGAATTCCGAGGTGAGGGATATCTCGTCGTAGCCGTCCATGCTGTAAACCACCCCGAAGCGCGTGCCGCCCGACTGGTAGGCGTAGTTGTAGAGGCGGAAAAGCGAGAGGTTGTAGACCCCCAGGAGCTGGTATTTCGGCAGCGCGGGATTGACCAGCGGCCCCAGCAGGTTGAAGAACGTGCGCACGGCGAGGTTCCGGCGGATCGGGGCCACGGCCTTCATCGCGGGGTTGAACAGCGGGGCGTGGAGGTAGGCGATGCGGCAGGCGTCGAGCGAGGCCCGCAGGCGGTCGGGATCGTCGGTGAACCGCACGCCGTGACGCTCGATGACGTTGCTCGCGCCGCTGACCGAGGTGGCGCCGTAGTTGCCGTGCTTGACGACGTTGTAACCCGCTCCGGCAACCACGAACGAAGCCGCGGTGCTGATGTTGAAGGTGTTCTTGCCGTCGCCTCCCGTGCCGACGATGTCGATGGGCTCATACGCCGAGAGGTCCGCCGGACGGCGCATTTCGAGCAGCGCGTCGCGGAATCCGGCCAGCTCCTCGACCGAGATGCTGCGCATGAGGAAGACGGTGATCAGCGCCGAAATCTGCTCGGGGTTGTATTTCCCGGCGGCGATGCCCGCCAGGACCTGTTGTGCCTCCGAACGGTCCATGTACTGGTGTTCGAAAAGGCGGTATAGCAAATCTTTCATGGTTCGGTTGTGTTTATCGGTTGCATTTCGTGATCCAGTTCGCCAGAATGGTCTTGCCCTGCGGCGTGAGGACCGATTCGGGGTGGAACTGGATACCCCGCAGGTTATAGGTCTTGTGGCGCAGACCCATGATCAGGCCGTTGCGGTCGGTGGCCGTGACTTCCAGACAGTCGGGAAGCCCCTCGGCCGAAACCACCCACGAATGATAGCGCCCGGCGCGGAACCCCGTCCCCAGCCCGTCGAAGAGCGGATCGCCGGCCACGACGCGGATGTCCGAGCAGACGCCGTGGTGGACTTCGGAAAGGTTCTCCAGTCGGGCGCCGAACGCCTCGCCGATGGCCTGTTCGCCGAGGCAGATGCCCAGCATGGGTTTGGAGGCGGCGTAACGCCGGATCAGCGGCAGCAGCAGCCCCGCTTCGGAGGGAATGCCGGGGCCGGGCGAGAGCACGATGCGGTCGTAGGCGGCGACCTCGTCCAGCGCGATGCGGTCGTTGCGGCGCACGTCGACTTCGAGGCCCAGCTCCAGCAGCATGTGCCGCAGGTTGTAGGTGAACGAGTCGTAATTATCGAAAAGCAGACATTTCATGGCTTCGTTTTTTTGCGGTTAATGGATCAGTTTTTCGGCCTCGCGGATGGCTTTGTCCAGCGCGCCGAGCTTGTTCGACACCTCCTGCAATTCGCGTTCGGGGTCGCTCTTCGAGACGATGCCCGCCCCGGCCTGATAGTAGAGCGTGTTGTTGCGGCTGACGAACGTGCGGATGGCGATGGCCTGGTTGAGATCGCCGCCGAACCCGATGAAGCCGATGCACCCGCCGTAGACGCCGCGGTTCCGGGGCTCGATCTCCGAGATGAGCTGCATGGCCCGCACTTTGGGAGCCCCGCTCAGCGTTCCGGCCGGGAAGGTGTCGATGAAAGTGCGAATGGGGTCGCTGTCGGCGTCGATCTCCCCGCTGACACGCGAGACGAGGTGGATGACGTGGCTGTAATACTGCACGTCGCGGTAGAAATCGACCTTCACGCCGTGGGCGTTGCGGCTCAGGTCGTTGCGCGCGAGATCGACCAGCATGACGTGTTCGGCGTTCTCCTTGGGATCGGCCAGGAGCCGTTCGGTCCGCTCGCGGTCCAGCGCCGAGTTCCCGGACCGGAACGCCGTGCCCGCGATGGGGTCGATCGAGGCGCGGCCGTTTTCGATCCTGCAGTGCGTTTCGGGCGAGGAGCCGAAGATGCGGAAACCCCCGAAGTCGAAATAGAAGAGGTAGGGCGAGGGGTTGATGCTCCGCAGCGCGCGGTAGACCTTGAAATCGTCGCCCCGGAAAGGCTGTTCGAAACGGCGGCTCAGCACGATTTGGAACACGTCGCCGCGCAGACAGTGCCGCACGCCCTCGCGGACCATCTCCCGGTAGGTTTCGTCGGCGACGTCCGAACGGCGCTCGCCGAGCGTGCGGAAGTCGTACGAGGCGAAGTTGCGGTTTTCGATCAGCATTTCGACCTCGCGGATGTGGTCCCGCTCGCCGTCGGCGCACAGTTCGATGATCGACAGCTCGTTCCTGAAGTGGTCGAACACCAGCAGGTACTTGTAGAGGATGTAGCAGATGTCGGGGGCGTCGGAATCGCGGTGGTGGAACTCCCGGACGGGAATGTGCTCGAAATAGCGCACCGCGTCGAACGCCGTGTAGCCGAAGAGGCCGCAGCGTTCGCTCCCGTCGCCGTCGACGCGGAATCCGGCGAGGAACTCTTTCAGCGCGTCCGCCGCCGCATAGGTTTCGCCGAGGGGCTTCGCGTCGCTTCGGCCGTCGGGGTATTCCATGACCGCATCGCCGTGGTTCACGCCGATGCGGGCAAGGGGGCGGAAGGCGATGAACGAAAGGCTGTTCTCGCCGCCGTGGTAGTCGGAACTTTCGAGCAGCGCCGACTGCGGATAGACATCGCGGAGTTTGAGGTAGAGGCTGACCGGCGTGTGCAGGTCTCCGAGGAGTTTTTTGGTGGCCGTTGTGAATCGATACATGGTATTGGCTGTTTTACGGATTTTACAAATTGCCGGAGATCTCCGGACGGTCCATGTTGGCAAGATAGGTCTCCATGTCCTTGTCGCCGCGGCCCGAGACGGTCAGCACCACCACGTCCGAGGGCCGGAACTTCATCCCGGGCAGCGCGCCGAGGGCGTGGGCGCTTTCGAGGGCGGGGATGATCCCTTCGAGGCGTGTCAGTTCGAAAGCCCCGCGCAGCGCTTCGTCGTCATCGACGGCGACGACCTTCGCGCGCCCCGTCTGCGCGAGATTGGCGTGCAGCGGACCGATGCCGGGATAATCGAGGCCCGCCGAGATCGAATACGGCTCCTCGATCTGCCCGTCTTCGGTCTGCATGACCAGCGTGCGGGCGCCGTGGATGATGCCTTCGCGCCCCAGCTGGATCGTCGCCGCGCTGCGTCCCGAGAGGAGCCCTTCGCCTCCGGCCTCGGCCAGCACGATCTTCACGCGCTCGTCGCCGAGGTAGTGGTAGACGGTCCCCGCGGCGTTGCTGCCGCCGCCGACGCAGGCCATCAGGTAGTCGGGATAGTCGCGGCCCTCCTTCTCCTGCAGCTGTACGCGGATCTCCTCGCTGATGACCGACTGCAGACGCGCCACCATGTCGGGATAAGGGTGAGGACCCACCGTCGATCCGATGATGTAGAACGTGTCCGCGGGGTGGCAGCACCAGTCACGGATGGCCTCGTTGGTGGCGTCCTTCAGCGTCATGTTGCCCGAGGTCACGGGCACGACCGTCGCGCCCAGCATCTCCATCTTCCGGACGTTGGCCTGCTGACGCTCGACGTCGGTCCGCCCCATGTAGACCACGCAGGGCATGTTCATCAGCGCGCAGACCGTGGCCGTGGCCACGCCGTGCTGCCCGGCCCCCGTCTCGGCGATGATGCGCGTCTTGCCCATCCGCCGGGCGATCAGGATCTGCCCGAGGGTGTTGTTGATCTTGTGGGCGCCGGTGTGGTTGAGATCCTCGCGCTTGAGGTAGATGCGGCAGCCGTAGCGCTCGCTCAGCCGGCGCGCGAAATAGAGGGGCGAGGGCCGGCCCACGTAATCGCGCAGCAGGGTGCGGTACTCCTCGCGGAACGAATCGCTTGCGAGCACCCGCAGGTAGCTGCGCTGCAAATCCTCGACGCATTTGTGCAGAATCTCGGGGACGTATGCGCCTCCGAAGCGTCCGTAATAACCTTTCTCATCGACCTGGTAGTTCATATTCATCAGTTTTTATGGAATTATCGCATACGAAAAAGGGCCTGTTGTGAGTACAACAGGCCCTTTTCTGGTTTATCGTTGATCTATCGTTCAACAACTGCATACGGCGAGTCACTCACAACGGAAAATTGCGAGCGCCACCACCATGCGTTATTGATCGAAAAATTGTTCATTGTCTGGTTTCCTGATTGCAAATATAGGCACTTTGTCCGGAAAAACAAATGAAAACGGAATTTTTTCTTCCCGCTGCTGTCGGGATTCGTCGTGACGGATGCTCCGCCGGTATCTCCGCAGGGAGCGCCTGCATGGCGCCGGAATGAAAACGGCGGGCCGAATGTGAGTTCCGGCCGGCGCACTTTGCCGGCTGGGCTTTTTTGTTGTCGGTAAGGTCGTAATGGTACTGCTGCAGAGGATATTTGATCGGGAATATTTGGTTATTCGGACAATAATCCATAAATTTGTGCAGTAAAAATGCCTCTTTTCCGGAGGCTGTTCATTTACAAGGGGTTTCGGTATCGTTCCTGGTCCAGGAACAACGGTGCCGAGTGCCGGAGATCCAGCGGCCGACCTCTGATTGCTTCGCAGAACAAATCGTGTCCGATGATGCGTTTGTCGTCTGCGGGGGATTGTAAAGTATGCCCTTTTCCATTATGTCCGATCAGCGCGGTGACGAAGAGCACTGGTATGCACTGAAAGTCTTTTACAACCGGGTGTTCGAGGTCGAAAGGCTTCTCGCACAGGACGGTGTGAAGAGCTATATTCCGCTGCGCACCGTGGAGATCGCCGTCGGCGGTCGGACCGTCCGGCGGCGTGAACCGGCCGTTTCGTCGCTGATGTTCGTCCGCGGTTCCGAACATTACGTGCTCGAACTGACCGGACGCCTGAAGAACACCACGCCCCTGATGGCCTACTACGACCGGGACACCCGGAAGCCGGCCGTCATCCCCGATCCTGAAATGAACGTTTTCATGCTGGTCGCATCGACCGGCGACCCCGGTTTGGAATATCTCGGCGAAGAACCGTCCGACCTGCGTTCGGGCGACCGGGTGCGCGTCACCGAGGGGCCTTTCAAAGGAGCCGAAGGATACATCAAACGCATCAAGGGCAACCGGCGTCTGATCGTTTCGATCGAAGGCGTCGTGGCCGTGGCGACGACCTATATTCCGGGGTGTTTCCTGGAGAAGATCGCCTGAAAAACTGGATAATTTCCCCGGAGGCGATCCGTCCGGCCGGGGATTCATACGAAGGCGCGGGGTATCCCGGCTGCCTTCGCAATAATCCGCCTCTTTATGTTTTACCGTCTTTTATCCCGGATCGGTGCTGAAAAGTATCTTTCGTCGCGCTATATGTCGTCGTGGCTGATTCTCGTTATCGACACTGCGGCATCCGTTATTTCCACCTTTATAGCTTATCTTCTGATCCGGAGTTTGTTTCCGAATCCTGTATTCACGTTCTGGTACGGACTGTCTCTGCTGGCCGGTTCATGTTTTCTGAGCGTGTTGTCGTTCGTTCTGCTGCGCACGTTCCGCAGCGTCATCCGGCACTCGACGCTTCGCGAGGTCTGGAAACTCGGCGGTGCCGTACTTCTCAAGGACGTTCTTCTGTTCTTCTATGTTCTGTTGCTTCCTCCGAAGCCTTATCCTCCCTATACGGCCATCTCGATGGGTTTCCTGCTGGACGCCCTCGTCACGCTGTTCCTGCTGCTGGGTCTTCGTCTGTGCATGATCGTCGTTTATGACCTGATCAAGCTGAAGCAGACGCGCCGCGATAACTGCCGCCGGGTGCTGGTTTACGGAACCGGAGATAAAGCGGTGTCTTTGGTCACCCGTCTTCAGAACTCTCCCCACTACCGTGTGGTCGGATTTCTGACCTACGGCAAGCGCCTTCGCAACCATACGATCGCGGAGTGTCCGGTCTACTATTTCGAAAATCAAAGCAGCATCGAATATCTGCGGGACCGCGTGGATCTCGACGCGGTGCTCTTCGCCACCAACGACGACGCGCAGCAGGAGCAGGACCGGCTGATCAGATACTGTACGGAGAAGTCGGTGAAAATCCTGATCGCCCCTCCGATCGACGAGGTTATCGACGGCAAGATCATGAAGCAGTCGATCCGTGAGATCAAGATTGAGGACCTGCTGGGCCGCCCCGAAATCAGGATTTCGATGGAGGAGATCATCGCCAATTTCCGGGGCAAGACCATCCTGGTAACCGGCGCCGCAGGTTCGATCGGTTCGGAATTGTGCCGTCAGCTGGCGACGTTCGGGGTGAAGGAGCTGATTCTGTTCGACAACGGCGAAACGCCGATGCACAACCTGCGCCTGGAGCTGGAGGAGCGTTATCCGGAACTGAGATTCATCCCGGTTATCGGCGACGTTCGAATCCCTGCGCGTCTGGATTTCGTGTTCCGGACCTACCATCCGCAGGTGGTGTTCCATGCCGCAGCTTACAAGCACGTGCCGCTGATGGAGGAGAATCCGTGCGAAGCGGTGCTGGTGAACGTCGCCGGATCGCGCAACGTGGCGGACAAGTGTATCGAGTATGATGTGGAGAAGATGGTGATGATCTCGACGGACAAGGCTGTGAACCCGACAAATATCATGGGTTGCACAAAACGCCTTGCTGAAATCTATGTACAGTCGCTTGGGCTGTCGATCGAGCAGGGGCACACGCAGGGAAAGACCCGGTTCGTGACGACGCGCTTCGGGAACGTGCTGGGCTCGAACGGCTCGGTGATCCCGCGCTTTAGGGACCAGATCGCCAAAGGCGGTCCGGTGACGGTTACGCATCCCGACATCACGCGCTTCTTCATGACGATCCCGGAGGCCTGCCGGTTGGTGATGGAGGCAGCTACGATGTCGACGGGCAACCAGATCTTCGTCTTCGATATGGGCGAATCGGTAAAAATCGCCCATCTGGCCCGTCGAATGATCGAGCTGGCGGGCTTCGAGCCGGAGAAGGACATCCGGATCGAATACACGGGCCTGCGGCCGGGAGAGAAATTGTACGAAGAGGTTCTGTCGAACAAGGAGAACACGGAGCCTACGTCCCACGACCGCATCCGCATTGCCAAGGTGCGTGAATACGACTACGGGGAAGCATGTGGGGTCGCCGAAGAGCTGGAGACGCTTTCGCGGGCGGTGAACATCCCCGACATGATCCGGCTGATGAAACGGACCGTACCCGAGTTCAAATCAAAGAACTCGAGGTTCGAAGAGTATGATAAATGACATACTGTTTTCCGTAATGGATAAATCAATCGGCTGCTTATAATTGGAATCATTACGAAAAAGCATAAATCGTGTCTAAGCGTTTTGCATTCTGGTTCGCATTTTCTTTTATCCTGAACGGATATGCGTCGGGAATTCCGGGGATTTCATTGGGAAGTCTTGTCTTCCTGTTTATGATAATTGCCAGTTTTATTGCTGATTCGGCTCGGATTAAAAGAGATAATTCAATTTATCTACTTATCTTTTCTTTTCTGATAATATCGTTCTTGGATTACAGTGCAGCCGGTTTATATGGAAATCCGTTGATTGGAATACTGAAGTTGATCATATGGGCACTGATGATCAATCAGGTATGCCCTGTTTGTTTTAGATTCGATTCCGTTGTCAGGTGGATGAATATCTTCTCGACAATCATAATTACATATCTGATTATACAACTCGTTGCATATCATGGCTTGGGGTTATATCTTCCCAATATATTCGACATTGGACCCTTGCAGCCGTATGATCCCGATTACGCAGATTATGAACGATTGAGCCAGTCTTTCGTTTACCGTCCTGCTTCTTTTTTATCGGAATCGTCATTCTGCGGGAATTATTTGTTGGTCACGCTATTACTGAATCTGGAAAAGACCAGGAATATTCGTGATAATATTTGGTTCTTGGCTTTTCTTTCTCTTGGTATTGTTTTGTGTTCATCGACGGCTGCACTCGTATTGTTATTGATTGCATGGGCGATATATTTCAACCGAATCAGTTCCGGATTACGTATAGCTTTGGTCTTATGCATTGTGATCGGAGCGATCGGGCTTTTAGGTAACCCCATCGAGTTAGAAAGCAACACTTCTATCGGATATTCTTTGGATAAATTCAATCATCTGGAGTCATCTTCCAGATTTGGAAATAGTTACAATTTCCTGTCGCTTCTTCAAGGACGTGATGCAGCGTTTGGAGTCGGTGTAGGCAACGAAACCGCATTCTTGATGACCAGAACGCCAAGTGATCACATTTACTTGAATTCCGTGACCAGTCTGATGTTCTCCGTCGGATATGCAGGCACTTTCATTATGTGCATTTTTATTTCATATCTATTTGTAATGTCGAGAGTCAAGCGTAGCCGTTTATCATTCTGTCTTCTTCTCTTTTATGTTGTTAAAGCCTTTGGAAGCGGAATTCTTTTCTCAACGTACGGAATTCTTTTTCTTATGATTGTTTATGCAGACCTAATCTATGGAAATTACTGCAAAGCCAGGATTAATTAAGAGAAATTCAGTTGCCAATATCGTAAATAGGACGTGGACAACTATTGCCAATTTCCTATTTGTCCCTGTTTACATTCGTTATTTGGGAGAGGAAGCTTATGGTTTAGTGACTTTCTTTACGACCTTACAGGTTGTATTGAATCTGCTTGGTCTCGGGCTGTCGAAGACTCTCCGGCGTGAATTTTCGATCAATGAAAGTTCGGGAGCCATAGTTCTCCATAAATACCGAATTCTGCGTTCCGTAGAATTGATTATCTGGTTTATTGCAATTGTCATTATCGGAGTATGCACCCTGAATGCAAATTGTATCGCGACAAAATGGATTAATGCCTATACGATTTCAGAGTCGACCATATCGCTGACCATCAGAATGATGGGTGTATCGATTGCAGCCCAGCTCATTGCAAATCTATATTTGGGCTGCCTCTTGGGGCTGCAAGATCAGATATTGGCTAATACGTTGCAAATATCGTGGTCTCTCTTCAAAAATGTCGGAGCCGTCTTTCTCATCGTATTCGTATCCTCGAATATTAGTTATTTTTATATATGGCACGCGGTTATTGACATTGTTTATCTTATAATCGTAAGAATCCTCGTCGTTGCGAAATTAAAGAAAAAAAAGAGCGATTTATCTTGGAAACTGCACGATCTCGCCAACCTGAAAACCATCTATAAATTTGCGCTCGGCGTTCTTTTGATTTCAGTCGGATATGCTATTAACAGCCAGGTTGATAAGGTCATCATTACGAAGAATTTCGACTTGGTAAGCGTCGGTGCTTACAACAGTGTATACAGTCTAAGCATTCTGACTACTATCCTGACATCCTCTATCGGTATTGCGGTCTTTCCGAGATTTACTCAACTTTTTACCAGCAATGATTTTTCCGGTCTGAATAAGGCATTTCAATCTTATAACTCGGTTGCGGTATTGACGACTTCCGTAATAGGTGGTTTTTTGGCAATTTTTGCAGAAGAACTGCTTTTGTTTTGGACTCGGAGCGAAACAATTACGAACATTATGGCAGGAGTTTCCTTTTGGATAATACTCGGCACCACATTATCCGCAATCCAAGAAATTCCGTATAACTACTTTCTTTCCCGAGGCTGCACGATAGTAAACAATATCCAAACTATCATTCAAATTATTTATGTCCTGACTGTAACCCCGTTTATGATAAATCATTACGGTCTTTCTGGAGCTGCCTTGGCCTGGTTTCTTGAGATGGCCTTATCAACGACGGTCTACTTATTCGTTTTCAGCCGTATGTATCTGGACAGGCGTTCTCTGCGGTTTTTGATCGGAACATACCTGCCCCTTCTTGTTTCAGTCGTCGTCGCCTTCTGTGCTCGAACACTGATGTTGTTCATCAATCTCACGGATTATCAGAGACTATCCGGCGCTGTCCTTATCGGTGCATTAGTCCTGGTGACAGCTCTCATGGTTTCCAATAAACAAAAATTCTGTCATATATGAGTTGCTTGTTGAGCATTATTATTCCTACAAAAAATAGATATCGGTATTTACAGGAATGCCTGTTGTCCCTTCGTAATCTCGATACCCGGAAAGTCGAAATCATTGTCCAAGACAACAGTGACGATAATATCGAATTCAAAGATTTTCTTAACAAACTTGAAGCTCCGAATGTTCAGTATTATCATCAATGCGGTCATCTTTCACAAACGGATAACAGCGACCTCGCCGTTTCGCATGCTTCTGGCGAATACTGTTGTTTTATCGGAGATGATGATTCGGTATCGTCTCTTATTTTGCCTGTTGTAGAATTGCTCAGAACTGAGAATATTCCAGCCTGCGTTTGTGATGTTGCTACGTACTATTGGTCCGATGTTGTCTTTGAAGGAGCAAAAAGGGCTCCGCTTTCCTTCAATAAGACAGAACCCTATATAGCCGAACTCCGATCGAAGGAAATACTCAGGAATGTTTTTTCTTACGGGATACAGGATATAAAATATTTAGCCAGAGTCTACCACGGTATAATTTCAAGACGTGTACTCTTATCTGTGAAAGAGTTGTGCGGCAGCTATTTCCCCGGTCCGAGTCCCGATATGGCGAATGCGATATCTTGCACCAGTATAATACCGTCATACTATTATGTTCACCTTCCGCTGATTATCAGCGGATATAGTTATAAAAGCGCAGGCGGTATGGGATTGAGGGGAGCTCATAAAGGAAGCCTGAAAGCATCGGAGCAATTGCCTGCGAACGTGGAAGAAGGATGGGATGAGAAAATACCCAAATTATGGCTCGGTTATACAATGTGGCCTCAATCGGGATTGAGTGCCCTTCAGGCGATTGGAAAGCCGGTCGTGGAAAAAATGAATTACAGTGCGATGTATGCTAAAATTTACCTCCGTTATCCGGAATATCGGAATGAGGTGAAAATTTTCTGTAAGACATTCGGCTGTAAATTTTTGCTCTCGAAAGAAATCTTGCGGGTCGGTGTTCGTTGGGCTAAAGAGCGTCTTGCATTGAAGATCAGAATACTGAATAAAACACAATACGTAAACCGGAAACAGATGTCTCTGATCCAGGCAAAAGATATTGTGGATGCCTGTTATGGAAATATAAGTCTAAGCAATCTAAAAAAATAATTATATGTCAATTTTTAAGGGCAAGGTGCTGCTGATTACCGGAGGCACCGGCAGTTTTGGCAATATGGTCCTCAAGCGTTTCCTTGATTCGGATATTGCTGAAATTCGTATTTTCTCCAGGGATGAGAAAAAGCAGGATGATATGCGACATCTCATCCAAAACCCAAAAGTTAAATTCTATATTGGCGATGTGCGTAATCGTCAGTCCGTAGATGTCGCAATGGAAAATGTCGATTTCGTGTTTTCCGCCGCAGCTTTGAAGCAGGTTCCGTCCTGTGAGTTCTTCCCTATGGAAGCAGTCATGACCAATGTTATAGGAACAAACAATGTACTCGAATCGGCAATAGCTTACAAAGTGAAGAATGTAGTGGTTCTTTCCACGGATAAGGCAGCTTACCCGATCAATGCAATGGGCATTTCAAAAGCTTTGATGGAAAAGGTCGCTATTGCTAAAGGTCGCCAATTGGGGAAAAACGGGGAAACGACGATATGTTGTACCCGATATGGTAACGTGATGGCATCCAGGGGATCTGTAATTCCGTTGTGGGTAGATCAGATAACGGATCACAAACCGATTACAATTACGGATCCGGAGATGACTCGTTTTATGATGACTTTGAATGATGCGGTTGATTTAGTCGTGTATGCATTCGAAAATGGCCATAACGGGGATCTTTTCGTACAAAAGGCGCCTGCTGCGACCCTGAGCGTCCTGGCCGAGGCGCTGCGTGAAACTTACGCCGCGATCGACCCTGATTATTTGAATACTGAGATCAGGGTGATCGGAACACGTCATGGCGAAAAGTTGTATGAAACTCTCGTGACCCGAGAGGAGATGGCGCGAGCCGTTGATATGGGAGCATACTACAGAATCCCTTGCGACGCTCGTGATCTGAATTACGACAAAATCGAAGGGGGCAATCCGATCGTTACCGATATGGAAGAATACCACTCCCACAATACCAAGCGATTGACTGTCGGAGAGATGAAAGAGCTTCTCCTGCGTTTATCCTTCATTCGGGAAGATTTAGGGCTTCAACTTCGTTCCCATGCGAAAGAAATACGCAGTGAATAATCCAACGTTGCATAGTATGAAAAAGATCCTCGTCCTCGGTTCAACAGGGATGGCCGGTCACCTTATTACATTGTATTTCAAAGAACATGGATACGATGTGACGGCATATTCCAAGAAACCGTTTCCATATTGTCCCAATATTGTGGGCAATGTACTAAACGCCGATCATTTCAAAAGCATATTGCTTGGCTCCGATTATGATGTCGTTATCAACTGCATTGGAATCCTCAACCGAACGGCCGAAGACAATCAGGCGCTTGCAGCCTATTTGAATGCATATCTTCCTCATCTTGTCGCAGATACATTGAAAGATAAGGAGACGAAGCTCATCCATATGAGTACAGATTGCGTATTTGCCGGTAACACAGGGCCTTATTATGAGAAAAGCCTGCGGGATGGACTGAGTTTTTACGATCGGTCCAAAGCGCTTGGAGAGGTTGTGGACAATAAAAACCTTACGTTCAGAAACTCAATTATCGGTCCGGATACAAATGAATCCGGAATCGGCTTGTTTAATTGGTTCATGAAGCAATCCGGGTCCATAAAGGGATATACAAAAGCGATGTGGACTGGTGTTTCAACCCTGACGCTGGCCAAAGCCATGGAGCAGGCTATCAAAGAAGACCTTACGGGACTATACAACTTGGTGAACAATGAAAGCATTTCCAAATACGATCTATTATGCCTGTTCAACCGTCATTTCAAACATAGTGAACTGAAAATTGTTCCGGATGACAAGGTCGCTATCGATAAGTCTCTCCGTTGCAAGAGAGAGGATTTTTCCTTTGTCGTCCCACCCTATGAACAACAGGTAATTGAAATGAAAGCGTGGATTGAGGACCATAAAGAATTTTATACTCATTACAGTCTGTAATATTCGAGATGGCAGATTTCAGTGTATGCATGTCGGTTTATCGTAACGATAGACCGCTTGATTTTGTTACTGCCGTTCACAGTATCGTCCGGCAGACTGCTCCTCCCGATGAAATAATTATTGTTGTTGACGGCCCGGTTCCGGGTTCGATTGACGATGCCTTATATACCTTGTCAATTGAATTCGACCGTATAAAAATCATCCGGTTGAAGGAAAACATGGGGCACGCTATTGCCAGACAGACGGGATTGGACGCGGCGTCGAACAACCTGTGTGCAGTAATGGACAGCGATGACATCTCGGTACCCGATCGCTTTGAAAAACAATTAAGAGCTTTTGACGAGCATCCTGACGTAAGTGTAGTCGGAGGTCTGATTAACGAGTTCGTTGGTTCTCCGGATCATGTCGTCGGAACGAGAATGGTCCCCGAAAATGACGCGGAAATAAAAAAATACCTCAAGGCTCGTTGTCCTGTGAATCTTGTAACGGTGATGTTAAAAAGGGATGATATTCAGGCAGCTGGCGGTTACCAGGATTGGTATTGCGAAGAGGATTATTATCTCTGGGTTCGATTGGCGATGAGGAATTATCAGTTCTACAACATTCAGGAGAATCTGGTGAACGTGCGGGTCGGAGATGGGATGTACCGTCGCCGCGGAGGTTGGAAATATTTCAAAAGCGAGGCTGCGCTACAAAAATACATGTGGACAAACGGGATGATTTCATTGCCCCGGTTGGCTTTCAATATTTTCGGACGATGGGTTGTTCAGGTACTGATGCCGAATAAAATCAGAGGATTCATTTTTCAAAAATTATTCAGGAAATCATAATCCTATGGAGAGGAAAAAATACAAAGTCGGGTACACGACAGGGGTCTTCGACATGTTCCATGTGGGGCATTTGAATATTCTGAAACGGGCAAAGGAACACTGCGATTACCTGATAGTCGGGGTCAGCACGGATGAAAACGTTCGGATTTATAAACACAAAACCCCGATTATATCTTTTGAGGATCGCTGCGCTATCGTCGAAGCTATCCGCTATGTGGACAAGGTGGTCCCTCAAACCAATATGGATAAATTGGCTGCTTGGAAAACGTTAAAATTCGATGCGATTTTTCATGGGGACGATTGGAAAGGCAGTACCATGTATAATGATATTAAATCCAAATTGAAATCCGTTGGTTGTGACTTGGTATTTCTTCCCCACACGGGAGGTGTATCGTCAACGGAAATTGTAAAAAAAATCAATCATGTCGATTAGCAAAGTCGGGAAAGACTGTTCGGGGTGCGGTACCTGCATCCTGTCATGTCCGACCCATGCAATTCGAATGGTTCCTGATCGGGATGGATTTGAATACCCGAATATCGATGCCGCGCTTTGTATTGAATGTAAGAAATGCGAATCGGTTTGCCCGGTTTTACATGTCGTGAAAAACAGCGGCCGTCATAGCTGTGGAGCTGCTTATGCGTCCGATCCGCAAATCAAACGCGAAGGATCGAGCGGAGGTCTATTCGGAACCATCGCACGTGAAATTATTGCCCGGGGCGGCATTGTATTCGGCGCAGCATTTGATGACTCCTTAAGATTAAGGACTCGATCGGCGGAAACTTCGGAGGAGTTGCAGCCTCTGTATAAATCCAAATATCTGTTATGTGATACCGGAGACTGTTTTTTTCGCATTCAGGATCACTTAAAAACAGGCCGCGATGTTCTTTATTGTTCAACGCCTTGTCAAATAGCAGCATTAAAATTGTTTCTGAAAACGGAATATCCGAATTTAGTCACTGTCGATTTCGTTTGTCATGGCGTCGGGAACCAAAGATTGTTCGATTTATCTTTGGAATATCTGAAAAAGAAATGGAATGCCGAAGAGGTCAAGGACGTTGTTTTCAGGTACAAATACCGGAAAGCGACTTCCCATTACTATCGTATCGGTATTAAACGGAAGGATGGGGTATGCGCCGATAAGATGGGTTCGTATATGTCCTTTCCCTACTACTATGCATATAGTAAGAGATTGATTTGTCGGGAGAGTTGCTACAGCTGCCGATATGCAAATGCGGAACGCGCTTCAGATATAACGATCGGAGACTTTCACACGATTGAAAAGTATCATCCTGAGATCGACCGTTTTGCGGGTGTTTCCATGTTCGTATGCAACACGGAAAAAGGGCAGCAGCTTTGGGATCGAATAGCGGATCGATTGAGTATTTATCCGATGGAATGGACTGAAGTCTATAAAAACAATCGCTTCGGATTGGTTGAAGAACCGCGTCCTCGTATGCGGGAGCAATTCCTGAATTCCGTTGTTCCGTCTTTTGAAAAGGCCGTCCGAAAATATCTCTCTCAGTGGAAAGACCCATTGTTTTATTATTATAAGGCTCCGGGGTACATTCGTTTTTTGCTGCGCAAATATTATCATATATGAACAATAGAAATCTGATGAGGCCTGACATCCCGGATGAATACGGGATCAAAGCCTTGCAGAATGTCATCCTGAACATCGCGTATGATCTCGATTCATTTTGCGAAACACACGGCATCCGATATTGTTTGATGGGCGGCAGCGCCTTAGGAGCTAAACGTCATGGGGGATTCATCCCTTGGGATGATGATTTGGACGTATTCATGACCCCGGATAACTACGAGAAATTCAGGACTGCTTTCCATAAAGAAGGGAATAAGGACCGTTATTATCTTCAGGAGTTAGGAGCTTCCGGAGGGAAGGTCATTACGGCTAAAATCAGAATGAATAATACTTATTTCGAAGAACCCATTTTACAAAACTGGAAAGTTCACCAGGGAATCTATATCGATATTTTTATTCTCCATGTATGTCCCGATCGCCGGATTAAACGCTGTTGGCAGTATATGTGGGCTAAGTATTTAATCGTCAAAGGATTGGCGAATAAGGATTATCACCGCAGAAATATGTGGATCAATGCAATGATCCGCTGTTTTGGGATTTTTCCCAAGCGCTTTTTGCTCGATTTCGGACTTTCCCAGGTCTACCGATTCCGAAATTCATTCACTGGCTATTATTGCAACTATCTGGGAAAGGCCCTGATGCGCTCGGGAACCTATAAACGTTCCTATTTCGAGCATGTAAAAAAGATTCCTTTCGAAACGATAAATTTATATGTCGCAGCAAATTTGGAAAGTTTTCTTGCCGATCGTTTTGGAGATTATATGAAAATACCATCGGAAAACCGGATAAAATATGAACAACATATGACTAAATGGAGCCTTTCGCATCCTCCGTATACCGATTTATCTGACGAAAAATATCTATTCTGAATTGGACCATGAAATTTCTTTTCGACCGGACGGCATCGCTGCTCGGGCTTCTGGTGTTGTGGCCGGCGTTGCTTGTCGTCGCCTTATTGATTAAGGTCAGCATGCCGGGAGGCCCGGTGATTTTCACCCAGAAGCGTGTCGGACGGAACGGCAGACTCTTTACGATGTTCAAATTCCGGTCGATGACCGTAAGCCATTCGGGATCGACGGTGTCGGTTGCCGGAGAGAGCCGAATCACCCCTTTGGGGGCGAAGCTGCGCCGGTATAAGCTCGACGAACTGCCTGAATTGTGGAATGTTCTCAAGGGCGATATGAGTTTCGTAGGGCCGCGTCCCGACGTGCCGGGATATGCGGACCGGCTGCAGGGGGAAGACCGGCTTATCCTGAAACTCCGTCCCGGGATAACGGGCCCGGCATCGCTGAAATACGCCAATGAAGAGGAAATTTTGGCTCGGGTCCCCGACCCTGTCCGATACAATGACGAAGTGATTTTTCCCGACAAGGTCCGGATTAATCTCGATTATTATCATAACCGGACTTTCTGCGGAGATATCCGGTTGATTTTCCAGACTATTTTCCGCTCTTACGAATTGGCGGAGATACAATCATAAATCGATCAATTATGCGCGAAAGAATTTACCTCTCGCTGGCACAGATGGGTGGCAGTGAGCAGGATTATGTCAAGGAGGCATTCGACACCAACTGGGTGGTGCCTCTGGGGCCCAATGTCGATGCCTTCGAAAAGGATCTGGAGGCTTTTATCGGGGAAGAACGGCGTGTCGTGGCGCTTGCGTCCGGAACAGCCGCCATTCATTTAGGCTTGCTGCAGTTGGGAGTCGGTCCGGGCGACGAGGTCGTCTGCCAGTCGTTTACCTTTGCGGCGTCGGCCAATCCCGTCGTGTACCTCGGTGCGAGACCGGTCTATGTCGACAGCGAGGCCGACACCTGGAATATGTCGCCCCGCTTCCTCGAAGAGGCGATCCTCGACCGCAGGGCGAAAACCGGAAAATATCCGAAAGCGATCGTTCCGGTCCATTTGTACGGAATGCCGGCCAGGATGGACGGGATTTGTGCCGTTGCCGCCAAATACGGCATTCCGATCATGGAAGATGCCGCCGAGGCCATCGGTTCTGAATACGGAGGTCGGAAATGCGGGACATTCGGCGAATTCGGCGCGTTGTCGTTCAACGGCAACAAGATGATTACCACCTCGGGAGGCGGCGCGCTGATCTGCCGGACCGGGGAGGAAGCCCGGCGAACGATGTTTTATGCCACGCAGGCCCGGGAGAACCGTCCCTATTATTACCACGAACAGGTCGGGTACAATTACCGCATGTCGAACATCTGTGCGGGCATCGGGCGCGGGCAGATGCAGGTGCTTGCCGGTCATATCGCCCGGAGGCGGGCCATTCACGCCCTTTACACCGCGCTGCTGGCGGATGTCAGGGGCGTCGAGGTGATGCAGAATCCGGGTGCGGAATACGATTCGAATTTCTGGCTCACGTGTATTACGGTCGATCCGGCCCGCTGCGGGATGACGGCCGATGAAATCCGTCTCCGTCTGGAAGCGGAAAACATAGAGTCGCGTTTGCTGTGGCGTCCGATGCATATGCAGCCGGTCTATGCTGATTGTCCGTTCTACGGCGACGGCACGGCCGAACGGATATTCGACCGGGGGCTGTGTCTTCCGTCGGGTTCGTCGCTTACGGACGATCAGATCCGGTCGGTCGTCGGTGTGATAAAAGGCTGTATGGAGCGTTAGTCCGTTCTGGCATGTCGCTTGTGGCGAAAACCGGAATCCATTGTGGATTCCGGTTTTTTTGTTTTTCAGCTGCGATTTTATTAAAAATTTTTACTATATTGTGCCCGAAAGATGCTATCCGGATGTGACGCCCCGGGTGAATCGGCAATTCTGCATCTATCTCAAACGACTTAAATAAAAAATGCGTATGAAGCAAAAGAAAATGCTTGCACTGACCCTTTCCCAGCTCGGACTGCTCTATCGCCAGGAGTTACCCGATCTTGCGGCCCTCGCCGACGCCTGCCGCGACGGTGCGGAGTTCCGCATGCGCCTCGGGGAGTTCGTGGACCGGCATGCCGATGCGGAGAGCGAAGCTGCGGAGCAGATTCGACTGTTGATCGGTTACGACGGACAAGAAGTCCACGAATTATCTACGGACTGCCGGATGGAAATACAGACCCTGACGCTGTTGTGGCAGTTCCTCACCGGACGGCTCGAAAATTCCGAAATGCCTTCCGACCTGTTTGTCGATCTGTTCCACCTGTTCCGCCTGCTCGACGGGGCGGAGATTCCGCTGCCCTCGCCGCAGCGCGTGCGCAGCCGCACCGAACGCTGGCCTTCGGGGCAGGACGGGGAGGTGCGGGCGATCCGTGCCGACAACCGCGAGCGGATGCTGCACCTGCTGGTGCAGAAGATCGAGAACCGCAAGTCGAAAACCCCGTCGCGATTCCAGTTCGCCGAGGGGATGACTTACGACGAGAAATACCGGCAGGTGGCCGCGTGGTGGGGCGATTTCCGCTTCCAGCTGGCCATGGCCGTGAAAAGCCCTTCGGAGCTGAACCGCTTTCTGGCCGGTTCGCTGTCGTCGGAGACGATGTACCTGCTCTCGAAGGCCCGCAAGAAGGGGATGCCCTTCTTCGCCACGCCCTATTACCTTTCGCTGCTCGACGTTACGGGCGACGGCTACGACGATGCCGCCATCCGCAGTTACATCCTCTATTCTCCGCAGCTGGTCGAGACCTACGGGCAGATCCGCGCCTGGGAGCGCGAGGACGTCGTCGAGGCGGGCAAACCCAATGCCGCCGGGTGGCTGCTGCCCGACGGACACAACATCCACCGCCGCTATCCCGAGGTGGCGATCCTGATTCCCGACACGATGGGCCGCGCCTGCGGCGGGCTGTGCGCCTCGTGCCAGCGGATGTACGATTTCCAGAGCGAACGCCTCAATTTCGAATTCGAGACGCTGCGTCCCAAAGAGTCGTGGGACCACAAACTGCGCCGGCTGATGAACTATTTCGAGGAGGACGCCCAGCTGCGCGACATCCTCATCACGGGCGGCGACGCGCTGATGAGCCAGAACAAGACCCTGCGGAATATCCTCGAAGCGGTTTACCGCATGGCCTGCCGCAAGCGCCGGGCCAACGCCGGGCGTCCCGACGGGGAGAAATACGCCGAACTGCAGCGCGTGCGCCTCGGCTCGCGTCTGCCGGCCTACCTGCCGATGCGCGTGAACGACGAACTGGTGGAAATCCTGCGCGAATTCCGCGGGAAGGCCTCGGCCGTCGGCGTGAAGCAGTTCATCATCCAGACCCATTTCCAGACGCCTTTGGAGGTGACGCCCGAGGCCGAGGAGGCCATCCGGAAAATCCTTTCGGCGGGATGGCTCATCACCAACCAGTTGGTCTACACCGTGGCCGCCTCGCGCCGCGGACACACCGCACGCCTGCGCCAGGTGCTCAATTCGCTGGGCGTGGTGTGCTATTACACCTTCTCGGTCAAGGGTTTCGAGGAGAACCGGGCGGTCTTCACGCCCAACAGCCGTTCGATGCAGGAGCAAGTCGAGGAAAAGGTCTGCGGGCACCTTACCGACGGACAGGCTTCGGAGCTCGGCGCGCTGCTGGCCGACGGACGTGACACGGCGGACAAACTCCGACGCTTCATGCGCAAATACCGCCTGCCGTTCCTCGCCACGGACCGCAGCGTGCTGAATCTGCCGGCCATCGGCAAGAGCATGACCTTCCGGCTGGTGGGGCTCACGCCCGAGGGGCGCCGCATCCTGCGCTTCGACCACGACCGCACGCGCCGTCACAGCCCGATCATCGACCGCATGGGCGAAATCTTCATCGTCGAGAGCAAGTCGGTGGCCGCTTACCTGCGGCAGATCGGCAAGATGGGCGAGGATCCCGAGGACTACGCCTCGATCTGGGCCTATACCCGGGGTGAGACCGAGCCCCGTTTCGGGCTCTACGAATACCCCGGGTTCGGGTTCGGGGCGACCGAGCGGGTGAGCAACCTGGACCTGTCGTAGCGGTTGCCGGTCCGGTATGAAGAAGCCGCCGGAGTGCAGACTCCGGCGGCTTCGTTCGTGTGTCAGAACTCCGAGGTGAAGTGGAAGCGGATATCCTTGAAATTCTCCTGCGCGAGGGCGAGCCCGTAGCTCGTGTCGGCGAGGAAGACGTCGCGGCCGTGCTTGTCGACGGCCATGTTGGTATGCTTGCGGCGTTTGAAGTCGGCCAGCTGCGCGGCGTTGTCGCTGTCGATCCAGCAGGCCTTGTAGATCGAGATCGGCTCCCAGCGACAGGAGGCGTTGTACTCGTGCTCCAGCCGGTACTGGATCACCTCGAACTGCAGCGCACCCACCGTGCCGATGATCTTGCGGCCGTTGAGCGACGAGGTGAACAGCTGCGCCACGCCCTCGTCCATCAGCTGGTCGATGCCCTTGGCCAGCTGCTTGAATTTCAGCGGGTCGGCGTTCTCGATGTACCGGAACTGCTCGGGGGCGAACGACGGGATGCCCGTGAAACGGAGCTTCTCGCCCTCGGTGAAGGTGTCGCCGATCTTGAAGTTGCCCGTGTCGTGCAGGCCCACGATGTCGCCCGGCCAGGCGAAGTCGATCACCGACTTCTTCTCGGCCATGAAAGCCGTCGGCGACGAGAATTTCATCTGTTTGCCGCTGCGCACGTGCAGGTAGTTCCTGTTGCGTTCGAACGTGCCCGAGCAGATTTTCAGAAAGGCGATGCGGTCGCGGTGGTTGGGGTCCATATTGGCGTGGATCTTGAAGACGAAGCCGGTCATTTTCGGCTCCGAAGGCTCCACCGGCCGCGTCTCGGTCGGGGCCGGGCGCGGCGAGGGGGCGATGCGGATGAAGCACTCCAGCAACTCGCGCACGCCGAAATTGTTGACCGCCGAGCCGAAGAAGACCGGGGCCAGTTCGCCGCTGAGGTAGGCCTCGCGGTCGAATTCGTCGTAAACGCCCTCGACCAGTTCGACGTCCTGCCGCAGCTGGTCGGCGAATTTCGCGCCGATGTAGCCCTCCAGCTCCTGCGAGGCGAGGTCCGAAATCTCGGCCGTCGAAGCGTCGGCCGTCAGTTTCTCGTCCGACGTGAAGAGCGAAAGGTTTTTTTCGTAGAGGTTGTAGACGCCCTTGAACGTCGGGCCGTTCGAGATCGGGAAGGCCAGGGGCCGCACGCGGATACGCAGCTCCTTCTCCACCTCGTCCAGCAGGTCGAACGGCTCTTTCGAGGGGCGGTCGAGCTTGTTGATGAAGACGATCACGGGGGTCTTGCGCATGCGGCAGACCTCCATCAGCTTGCGGGTCTGCGACTCGACGCCCTTGGCGCCGTCGATGACGATGATGACCGAATCCACGGCCGTCAGCGTGCGGTAGGTGTCCTCGGCGAAGTCCTCGTGGCCCGGGGTGTCGAGGATGTTGATCTTGCAGTCCCGGTATTCGAAGCCCATGACGGCCGTGGCCACCGAGATGCCGCGCTGGCGTTCGATCTCCATGAAGTCGGACGTCGCGCCTTTCTTGATCTTGTTGCTCTTGACGGCTCCGGCCACGTGGATGGCGCCGCCGAACAGCAGCAGTTTCTCGGTGAGGGTGGTCTTGCCCGCGTCGGGGTGGGCGATGACGGCGAAGGTCCGCCGCCGGGTTATCTCTTCCTGTAGTGTCATGCGTTATTCTTTCGGGTAGTCGGCGTTGTAGTGGCATCCCACGGACTCCTTGATCTCGCGTCCCTGCTTGATGACGAGGTAGGCGATGGCGATCATGTTCCGCAGTTCGCACAGTTCGCGGTTGGGCTTGGTCTTGTTGTAAAGCTCCTCGGTCTCCTGCCAGAGTATCTCCAGCCGGTGCATGGCGCGCTTCAGCGAAAGGTTCGACCGCACGATGCCCACGTAGTTGGACATGATGGTCTGCATCTCGCGCTTCGACTGGATGATCATCAGCATCTCCTCGGTGTGCTGCGTGCCCTCGAAGTCCCAGTCGGGGATGCCCTCCTGGAAATCGACCTTTTCCAGCAGCGACGCGGTGTGCCGCGCGGCCTGGTCGGCGTAGACGACCGCCTCGATCAGCGAGTTCGACGCCAGTCGGTTGGCGCCGTGCAGCCCCGTGCACGAGGTCTCGCCCAGCGCGTAGAGCCGTTTGATCGACGTCTCGCCGTTGAGATCGACCTTCACGCCGCCGCAGCAGTAGTGCGCCGCGGGGGTCACGGGAATCCAGTCCTTCGTGATGTCGATGCCGATCGAACGGCACTTCTCGTAGATGTTCGGGAAATGGCTCCGCACGGCGTCGGGGTCCTTGTGCGTCACGTCGAGGTAGACGAAATCCGAACCCCGCTTGGTCATCTCGCGGTAGATGGCCCGGGCCACGACGTCGCGCGGCGCGAGGGATTTCATCGGGTGGTATTTGTCCATGAACTCCCGGCCGTCGGGCAGCCGCAGGATGGCCCCGAAGCCGCGCATGGCCTCGGTGATGAGGAAATTGGGCTTCTCGCCGGGGTTGTAGAGCGTCGTCGGGTGGAACTGGATGAACTCCATGTTCTCGGTGATGGCCTTGGCGCGGTGGCACATGGCGATGCCGTCGCCCGTGGCGACGACGGGATTCGAGGTGGTGGAGTAGACGTTGCCGCACCCGCCCGTGGCCACGACGGTGAATTTCGACAGCATGGTCTCGATCTCGTTCGTTTCGAGATTCAGCACGTAGGCTCCGAAGCAGGCCAGTCCGCGCGTGTGGCGCGTGACGAATTCGCCCAGGTGGTGCTGCGTCAGCAGGTCGATGGCGAAACGGTGCTCGAGGACGGTGATGTTGGGGTGCTTCTTCACCGACTCCGCGAGCGCCCGCTCGATCTCGGCTCCCGTGAGGTCCTCGTGGTGGAGGATGCGGTGCTCCGAATGGCCGCCCTCGCGGTTGAGCTCGAAACGCCCGTCGGGGGTCTTGTCGAAGCGCGTTCCCCAGGCGATCAGGTCGCGGATCAGTTCCGGGGCGCGCCGCACGACCAGTTCCACGGCTTTTTCGTCGCATTTGCCCGCTCCGCAGACCAGCGTGTCGCGGATGTGTTTCTCGAACGTGTCGGGGGCGTATGTCACCGAGCAGATGCCGCCCTGGGCATAGTTGGTGTTGCACTCTTCGATCTCGCCTTTGGTGACGATCGTGACGTGTCCGTGAGCCGCGGCCTTCAGCGCGAACGAGAGTCCTGCAGCGCCGGAACCGATAACCAGAAAGTCGGTTTTCATGGGTTTTTCCTTTTTCTATTGCCTTGCAGCGCCGCAAAGTTACAAAAAATAGTAACTTTGCCGCATAATTTCCGGCAAAATATGGAACGACATATCGACATAAACCGCTACGACTACGACCTTCCGGACGAGCGGATCGCCAAATATCCCTTGGCCGAGCGCAGCGCTTCGAAACTGCTCGTCTGGCGCGGCGGCGCGATTTCCGAACGGCGCTTCGCCGACATCGGCGACGTGCTGCCCTCGGGCGAACTGCTGGTCTTCAACAACACGAAGGTCATCCGGGCGCGGATCATCATGCACAAGCCCTCGGGGGCGCGGATCGAGGTCTTCTGTCTCGAGCCGCACGACCCGGCCGACTACGAACGGGCGTTCGCCGTCACGGGCAGCTGCGCGTGGTCGTGCATCGTGGGCAACCGCAAGAAGTGGAAGGAGGGGTATGTGGAGATCGTTTTCGACTGCGAGGGCCGCGCCGAACACCTCCGGGCGTGGATCGCCGAGGATCACGGCCGCGAATGCGTCGTGCGTTTCGAATGGACGTCCGCACAGACTTTCGGTCAGTTGCTGGAATATCTGGGAAAAATTCCGATCCCGCCGTACCTGAACCGCGAGAGCGAGGAGATCGACAACATGCGCTACCAGACGGTCTATTCGAAGTTCGAGGGCTCGGTGGCGGCGCCGACGGCGGGATTGCATTTCACGCCCGAGCTGATCGACGGCATGAAGTCCCGCGGGTTCGGTTTCGAAGAGGTGACGCTCCACGTCGGGGCGGGGACTTTCCTGCCCGTGAAGGACGACGATGCCGCGAAGCATCCGATGCATACCGAGCATTTCGAGGTGCGCCGTGCGACGGTGGCCCGCCTGCTGGAGCGGTGGGGGCACATCACCGCCGTGGGGACCACCTCGGTCCGCACGCTCGAGTCGCTCGCGGCGCTGGCATGGCGTATCCGCACCGCCGGGACGCCCGACGCCGGGCGGGTGATCGGGCAATGGGAACTCTATGACGTGCCGGCTGACTTTTCGGGCCGCGACGCCCTGGAGGAGCTGCTCGCCTGGATGGATGCGAACGGGGTCGAACGGCTGAAGGCCGCGACGCAGATCATGATTTCGCCCCTGGGCTACGAGTTCCGCATCGTGCGCAACATCGTCACCAATTTCCACCAGCCCAAATCGACCCTGCTGCTGCTGGTATCGGCTTTCGCGGGCGACGACTGGCGCCGGATTTACGATTTCGCCCTCGGCCGCGGTTTCCGCTTCCTGAGCTACGGCGATTCGTCGGTGCTGATGCGGGAGTGACCGTTATACGGAAAAAGAAAAAGGGACGCTTTCCGATAGCGTCCCTTTTTTATCGGCGCAGGGCCGGATTAGAAATTGTATCCGACGCTGATGGAGAAGCAGTTGTTGCGCATCGTGCCGTCGCCGCCGTTGGTCAGTGCGTCTTTGGCCAGGTTCAGACAGCCGATGTCGTAGCCCAGGCCGAAGTAGATGCGGTTCCAGACGACGCCTGCGCCCAGACGCACCCCGAGGTCGGAACGCTTGAAGATGCCTTCGTCGCCGAAGAGATCGGCTTTCCCGCCGTTGGCTTTGAGCTTGCCGCCGATGCCGAATCCGTAGTAAAGGCCTGCGAACGGCTGGATCGTGACGACGTCTTTTATGTTGAAATGGTAGTTGACCAGCACGGGGATCTGCAGGTAGGAGGGACGGAAGCTGCCGCCGTTGACTTTGCCGCCGCGGCCTGAGAAAGCGAGGCCGGTTTCGAGGTAGAAAGGCAGCCTGTCGCAGAGCAGAATCTGATCGACTACGGCGACATGGAACGAAGCCCGGGAGTCGGTGCTGATCGATACGCCGCTTTCAGAGATCGAGTAGCTCGACAGATTCAGACCTGCGCGGACGCCCAGGATGTTCTTTTCGTGATTCTGCGCCGACACGGCACTTGCCAGCAGGACGGCGGCAACGATAAGCAGTACTTTTTTCATAATCAGAGAAATTTGGGGTTGTTTGTACGGCAAATATAGAACAATTTTTCTGAAAATACCCCCCCCCGGATTTTTTTGCAAAAACCGGTTAAAATTGTCCCTGAACGCGGTTTTTAGAAATCGTAGCCGACCTGCACCGAGATGCTGTTGTTGGTCAGTCGGGCGCCGCTGCCGGTGTTCCGGAAATATCCGCCCGCGAACGAGGCTCCCCTTTTGAGGATGTTCAGGCACCCCATGTCGCCGCTCAGACCGAAACAGATGCGTTTCCATCCGAATCCGACGCCCATGCGCACGCCGAAGTCCGAACGCGTGAACGGGCGGCCGTCGCCGAACAGCGCTGTCGTGGATTTTCCGACCTTGATCCTGCCGCCCATGCCCACGCCGTAGCAGACGCCGAGGAAAGGCCGGACGGTGAACCTGCTGCGGATGCTGAACCGGTAGCTGACCAGCAGGGGTATCTGCAGGTACATCGGGCGCAGCGATACGTTCTGATAAGCGGGTTCCGTCGTTGCCGAGCTTGGGCCGTAGTCATATCCCTCGATCTTGAACCTGCCGCCGCGGCTCGAGAAATCGACGCCCGTTTCCATATAGAGGGGCAGCCGCCGGCTGAGCAGGATCTGGTCCGAGACGCTGACGCGAACTCCGGCGCGGCCGTTGGTGGACCCCGAGGCGTCGTCGGACGAGGCTGTCATCCAGGCGACGTTGAGCCCGGCGCGGACGCCCAGGATGTTCTTTTCGTACTGCTGTGCCCGGACGTTCCCCGCCAGCAGCAGGACAAGCAGGATCGGTGCGTATTTTTTCATGCGTATAAAGAGGTTATTCTTCGGGGGCGGCGTTCCGGAGCGCCAGCCGTTTGACCCAGACGACGAAGCCGCCCGTAAGGATGAGGTTCAGCACCAGCGTCAGCACCGAGACGATCAGCGCCGGGCCGCCGAGGCTGTAACCCAGGGCGATGAAGATCACTCCGGCGCCCACCTCGCCGCGGGTGAACATGCCCACCGAGAGGGCCAGCCGTTCGCTCAGCGTCCGGTCGCGGTAGAAAAAGACCGGGACGAGTTTTCCGAGGTTCGAAAGCGCCGAAACGGCCGCGACGTGCAGCAGCAGGACGCCCCACGGCATCATCGGCTGTGCCGCGGTGACCGATCCGGCGGCTGCGGCCGCGTCGGACGCCGCGGCGCCCGTCACCAGCGGCATGCTCATTCCCACCAGCAGCATGAACAGGAACGAGATGCCCGTCGATACGCGGCGTTCGACGGGGGTGTCGAGTTCGCGGTGCTTCATCAGCATGCCGATCACGAACGCCGGGAGCAGGACCTCGATATGGATGCTGTTTTCGGGGCCGTACCAGCGGGCCGTCGCCAGGTAAAGCAGCTGCGTCAGGGCGCAGACCGCGACGGAGAGGCCCAGGATGCGCTTCCAGTCCTGCTTCACGT
Organism: uncultured Alistipes sp.; assembly: GCA_949840605.1. The sequence goes on along the minus strand of CATKXN010000016.1, from coordinate 181 downwards.
TCCACGCCGCCTGCCACCGCCAGCCGGCGGCGAGCAGGAGGGTCACCACGCCCACGATGGCGAACATCTGCCATTTGAGGCCGATCATCAGGATCTGCAGCGGGATCATCAGCAGAATGGTGTCCAGGTCGTCGAAAATCGCCAGCACCTGGATCTTGCGGTAGATCCAGCTCTCCTTCAG
>CATKXN010000015.1 GCA_949840605.1 uncultured Alistipes sp. | reverse complement strand
AGCTATCGCACCCATTTGCGTCTGTGGCTCACGGCGCTGGCCGGGCTCTTCCTCCTGGCCGCGCATGCGCAGTCCGGCGCAGAGGTCCGCATCCAGGGAAAGGTCACGGACAAACAGCACAGCCCGATCACGGGCGTCGTCGTAGCTGTCCAGGGCCGGCAGGCCGGCACGACGACCGGCACGGACGGCTCGTTCTCCATCACGGCCCGCGTCGGCGAGACGCTCGAGATATCGTATCTCGGCTACAAGAAACAGCAGCTCAAAGTGACGCAGGCCATGACCCGCGCCGACATCACGCTCGAAGAGGACGCCCTCGCCGTGCAGGACGTCGTGGTCATCGGCTACGGCACGACCAGCAAGGAGAAACTCACGGGCGCCGTGTCGACGGTCTCGACCGCCGATTTCAAGAACCGCCCGATCACCGACGTATCGCTGGCCCTGCAGGGCAAGATCACGGGCGTGCAGGTGACCCAGACCTCGGGCCAGCCCGGCGCCGACGGCGGCACGATCACTGTGCGCGGCATCGGCACGCTCAACGATTCGTCGCCGCTGGTCATCATCGACGGGTTCGAATCGTCGTTCGACAAGGTGGACCCGAAGGACATCGAGTCGATGTCGGTCCTGAAAGACGCCGCCTCGGCCGCCATCTACGGCAACAAGGCCGCCAACGGCGTCATCCTCATCACCACGAAGAGAGGCCGTTCGGGACGGCTGCAGGTCGAGTACAACGGTTACGTTTCGGTCCAGCAGGTGACGCGCTACCCCGACCTGCTCGGGTCGGTCGACTACATGAACCTCTACAACGAAGCGTGCCTCAACTCGGGCCAGCAGCCCCGTTACAGCCAGAGCTACATCGAGCACTTCCGCGAGGGCGGCGATCCGGCGCTCTACCCCGACCGCGACTGGGCCGATTTCTACTTCAAGCCCGCGATCCTGCATAATCACTACGTGAAACTCAACGGCGGCACCGACCAGCTGGCCTACACGCTGTCGATGGGCTATCTGGGGCAGGACGGCATCCTCGAAGGCACGGAATACGACAAGTATAACTTCCGCATCAACACGACCAGTTCGCTGCTCAGGGACCGGCTGAAAATCTCGACCAACGTCGCCGGATATTCGGGCGTCAAGAACGACCTGGTGGACGGCACGGGCAACACGCTCTACCGGATCGTGGCCATGAGCCCGATGGTCAACGCCAAGATGGAGGGGTACGGCTGGACCGACTGGTTCTACGACGACGCCGTGCGCGAAGCCGGAGGTTTCAACAAGACCAGGACCGGGAATTTCAGCGGCAATATCAACCTGCAGCTCTCGCTGCTGAAGAACCTGCGGCTGGAAGGCGCCGTCAACTACGACCGCACGACCGAAACGGGACAGATCTACGCCCCGAACGTGGACCTCTACAAGGTCTTCACGGGCGCCGACGGCACACAAACCATCGGCAAAAGCACCTCGCGCGAGTCGTCGGTCACCGAATCGACCTACCGCTACGGCAACCTTTCGAGCTATGTCACCCTCTCCTACTGGGCCACGGCCGGAGGGCACCACCATTTCAAGGCGCTGGCCGGATGGCAGCAGGGGCAGTGGGACAACAAATACTACAAGGCTTCCCGCACGCGCCTGACCACCAACCTGCCGTCGCTCGAGGTGGGCGACCCCTCGACGCAGAAGAATTCGAGCTGGGAGACCGAAGTCAAGAGCATGTCGCTCTTCGGACGCTTCAACTACGACTACAAGGAAAAATACCTCGTCGAGGCCAACATCCGCTACGACGGCTCGTCGAAGTTCGCCGAAGACCACAAATGGGGCGTCTTTCCGTCGTTCTCGGCCGGCTGGCGCATCTCGCAGGAGGCGTTCATGCGCAACGTGCGGTGGATCGACGAACTGAAACTGCGCGCCTCGTGGGGCCAGCTCGGAAACGAAAAGATATGGAGCTCCTACGCCGGCATCGACATCCTTTCGATCGGCTCGTGCAACTACATCTGGGAAAACCAGCAGGTCACCGGAGCCGCCACCTCCTACATCGCCGACAAGAGCCTCACGTGGGAGACCACCACGCAGTACAACGTCGGTCTGGACCTGCGGCTGTTCGGCTCGCTGACCTTCACGGGCGACTTCTACGTGAAGGACACCGACGACATCCTGATGCAGCTGCCCGTGTCGGGCATCTTCGGCTTCACCGAGGACCCGTGGAAAAACGCCGGGCGCATGCGCAACACCGGCTGCGAATTCGCGCTTTCCTACTTCAAAGCCTTCCGCAAGTGGGAGTTCAGCGCCGGAGCCAACCTCTCTTTCAACCGCAACAAGATCCTCGACCTGAAGGGCCAGAGCCCGATCCTCAACTCCACGACGGGCATCCTGCTCGAAGAGGGGCGTCCCATCAACACGCTCTACGGCTACGAGGTGGAGGGCATCTACCAGAGCGACGAGGAGATTCACGGCCACCTGACAACCTTCGACCGCCAGGGCAACCCCGTGAACTCCTACTCGGGACTGGTGGCCGCACCGGGCGACATCCGCTTCAAAGACCAGAACGGCGACGGGATCATCGACATGGATCGCGACCGGGTGGCGCTGGGCGATCCCAACCCCGACTTCCTCTTCTCGTTCAACCTCGGAGCCCGCTGGAAGGGCTTCGACCTGACGGCCTTCTTCCAGGGCGTCTGCGGCGGCGAGGGCTGGAGCACGGGCGAACTGGTCTCCCCGTTCTTCAACGGCTACAACACCGCGGCCTGGATGACCGAACGCTGGACCCCCGAACGCCCCAACAACACCTATCAGCGGGTCTACATCGACAACCAGCGCGCGAAGATCAAATCGGACTATTACGTCGAGGACCTCTCCTACATGCGCATGAAGAACCTCGAACTGGGCTACACGTTCCCCAAACCGCTGGTCGGCAAGATCGGGATTTCAGGCGTCCGCGTCTTCGTCAGCGCCCAGAACCTCTTTACGCTCACCCGCTACAAGGGTTTCGACCCCGAGCGGGCGGGCGTCAACGCCACCAACATCTACGATTACCCGCTGGTCCGGACCTTCACGGCCGGCCTGAACGTAACCTTCTGAGCCATGAAAAAGTTTTCCACCCTCTTCATCGCAGCCCTGCTGCTTGCGGGATGGTCGAGCGGCTGTGCCGACTATCTGAACACCGTTCCCGTCGACAAGTCCTCGCCCAACACCTTCCTCAAAGGCGTCGAGCAGGCCAAGAGCATGCTGGCGGGCATCTACTACTGCTTCTACGACGATTCGCCGGCCTATATCACCCCCTACACCTACGAAAACATGTGCGACAACTCCTACAACCACCACACCTGGGAGTTCAGCGCCGAATTCGCATCGGGAACGCAGACCGCCGCGAGCTGGTGGGCCGAGCTGAAATGGACCAAGGACTGGCAGGCCGTCTCGCGCGCCAACTCCCTGATCCGTTCGATGGCCCTCGCCACGGGCATCAGCCCGGCGGACAGCCGGAAAATCCTGGCCGAAGCGCGGTTCCTGCGCGCCTGGTTCTATTTCGATCTGGTACGCTTCTACGGCCGGGTACCGCTGGTCGACGAGAACTCGCCGCAGGAGAACGCCCCGCGCGAGGAGCTCGACAAGGTGATGGCCTTCATCAAGGGCGACGTGGAATATGCCGTCGGGAATCTCGACAACATCCTGGGCGGCGAAGTCGCCTGCCTCGGGTCGGCCCTCATGCTCCAGCTGCAGATCGCGCAGTATGAATACGACAACGCCACGGTCATCGCCTGCGCCAAGGCCATCGGGGAGCTCGGATACGACCTCTACGGCGATTTCCGCAAGCTGTTCCTCGACGAAGGCATCAACGACCCGTCGAACCGGGAGGTGATCTTCAAGGTCAACTACGCCGAGGACCTGCAGTCGAGCTACATGACCCAGCTGTGGTACAACTGGTTCTCGTTCAACACGACGCTCGAGGCGGTCAACAGCTTCTTCACGGCCAACGGACTGCCCGTCAAACCGCTCGAGGCCGACAACGGCGCCTCGATCCCGGCCGATCCGGCCTACGACAAGAACTATCCCTTCGAGAACCGCGACCCGCGCCTGAAACTCTCGGTGCTCTGCCCCGGCGACGAATACCGCTGCGACGGCACCTCCCGCTACCAGGCCCACTGGCAGCCCGCCAACTGGGACAACAAGACCGGCTTCGCAGCCAGAAAGGGCGCCAATGAGACGCTCGTGAACCTCAACAACGACGGCGGCGACAAGATCCTGATGCGCTTCGGCGAGGTGCTGCTGGCGTGGGCCGAGGCCGAGAACGAGGAGAACGGCCCCAAGGGCGCCTACGAGATGATCGACCGCCTGCGCCGCCGCGTGGGGATGGTCACCCTCACCGAATCGCTCCCCAATCTCACGAAGGAGACCATGCGGGCGCTGATTCGCAACGAACGCCGCGTGGAGCTTTTCCACGAGGGCCAGCGCTGGCACGACATCCGCCGATGGAAGATCGCCGAAAAGGTGATGACCGACGCCCACGGCCTCGACGTCTCGAAACTGCAGTACTACCCGTCGAGCGGCGCCACGTCGCCCTACTGGCAGTACGAGGAGATCGTCGTCGACAAGCGTTCGTTCAACAAGGACCGCGACTACCTGTGGCCGATCCCGCTCAAGGAGTTGAACGCCAATCCGCTGATCCGCGGCGACCAGAACCCCGGTTATTAACCCCCAATGCCACTGACAATGAAACGTTTCACCACATACCTGATTTCCGCGGCCGCCGTCCTGGCCGCGCTCCTGAGCCTGTCGTGCGAACAAACGGTCGACTACGTCGGCGCGACATGGGCGCGACCCGTCTCCCCGGCCGAAGGCTCGACCCTGAAGATCGACTTCTTCAAACCCGACGACAAGCAGGTTTTCACCTGGGAGGTCCGTCCGGGAGCCACCTACAAGATCGCCTTCGACGTGGACATGCACTTCGAGAACGCCTGCGTCTATGACATGGGACGAAAGGATTCGCTCGTGCTGACCAATTCGGAGATGCTCGACATGCTGCGCACCGTCTGGCCCGACTTTTCGGGCGTCAAGCGCTTCTTCTGGCGCGTCGAGCAGACGCGCGGCAGCGACGTGCGCACGTCGTGGCGCTATTTCAGCGCCATCCCGCTGGTCGAGAGCTTCACCGACGCCCGCGACGGCGAGGTCTACGGAGCCTGCCAGTTCATCCTCAACGACGGTTCGCTGATGACCATCATGTCCGAAAACCTGCGCGCCACGGTCTACGCCGACGGCGAACCGCTGCCCGTCGATGCCAAGACGGCCGCGGGCGACGGCTATTGCAGCGACCCGCTCTACGTGCAGCAAGTCGGCCGTTACTATTCGTGGGCCGCCGCCACGCGCCTGACGTGGGACGAGGCCAAGAGAGCCTACGAAGCCGGAGAGACGGTGCAGGGCGTCTGCCCCGAGGGATGGCACCTGCCCTCGATGGACGAATTCAACGCCCTGCGCGAATACCTCGGAGCCGACACGGGAGCCAACGCCGTGAAAGACCCTTCTTACTGGCCGGCAACCGACGGTATCACGAACAGCGCCAAAATGAATGTCGTCGTGTCGGGATTCTACTGGCACGAGGGACTGACGTTCCTAACCGACCCGACCTTCACGGCGCGGTTCTGGACATCGACGCCCCGTCTGCAGGGCATGCAGTTCGCCTACGGCGACAGCGCCTCGGCCGACGATCCCACGAAGGCCGTCCTGCTCTCGATCTACGACGACGCACCGACGCTGAACATGCAGTCGTACAGCGTGGTGCCGTCGGTCGAAAACCACATGTACCCCGTCCGCTGCGTGATGGACCCGATGTAAACCCAAACTGCGAAAAGCCATGAAAATGCACCTGATCCTATTCGCCGCGCTGCTGGGCGCATGCCAGCTCGCGGCCTGCAGGGAGGACGAACCCCGCACCCCGCAAGGCGTTCCGGAAGAGACCGCCTACCCCCACCGTTACTATATCGACCCCGAAAACGGGTCCTACTACAACACCGGACACTCCCCCTCGCAGGCGTGGGAGAGCGTCGACCGCATCCTCGAACGTTCGTGGAAGGCCGGCGACACGATCCTCATCAAGCGCGGCACGGTCTACAACGGATCGCTCACGCTGCGCGGCAGCGGTTCGGCCGAGGCGCCGATCGTACTGGGCTCCTACGGAGACGAGAGCCTGCCCCTGCCCGAGATCGCGGGCGGCGGGAACTACGAAGCCGTCCTGATCCGCAACGTCCAGTACTGGGAGCTGCAGGACCTGCGGATCACCAACCGGGGCGAGGCCCCGCGGCCCAAGATCGCCGGCATCCGCATCGAGGCCGACAACATCGAGGGCGGCGTGATGAACCACATCCACATCCGCCGCTGCGAGATCGCCGACGTCTGCGGCACCAAGACCCACCACAACGAAGGCGGCGGCTCGGGCATCTTCTACTACAACGTCATCGGGGGTCCGAACCCGTCGTCGTTCCACGACCTGGTGGTCGAGGAGTGCCGGCTGACCGACTGCCAGCGCGACGGCCTGACGGGCTACCTCGCGACGGGCGACCGCTCGCTGCGCAAGGCCAACACGGGCTTCGTGTTCCGCCGGAACGTCTTCGAGGGCATCCCCGGGGACCAGATCATCGTCAACGGCTGCGACGACGCACTCGTCGAGTACAACGTCGTGCGCAACTGCGCGCCGGGCGATTTCGCCGACGAGAGCGTCCCCAACCGCATGGAGGCCGCCGCAGCCCTGTGGTGCATACACAGCGACGGCACGGTCTTCCGCTACAACACCGTGCAGGACCACAAGGCCACGTGGGACGGACAGGCGTTCGACGTCGACCAGAACTGCCGCAACACGCTCTTCGAGTACAACATCTCCTACAACAACACGGGCGGCTGGCTGATGCTCTGCCCGAGCGACACGGCATTCGACCGCAACTTCGTCTCGCAGGAAGGCACGGTGGTGCGCTACAACGTCAGCATCAACGACGGCACGCGCGACTACGTGAAAGGCAACGGCCAGACCCTTTCGTCGACGATCGACGTGGTGGGGCGCGTGGGCGGATGCCATTTCTACAACAACACCATTATCAAGACCCGTTCCGCCGCGACGCACGCCGACAACACGGCCGTCACGTTCGACAGCTACACCAACATCGAGGGATCGCTGGTCTTCACCAACAACATCTTCTACAACGCCACCGGCACGGCCAACCCCTTCGTCAAGGTCGGCACGGGCGAGTTCATCGACGACCGGGGGCTGATCCTGCGCAACAACTGCATCTGCGGCTACCGGGAGGGAACCATCCCCGGCTCGGGCGACCACAACGTCGGGACGATCCTCACCGACCCGAAATTCGTCCGGCTCGTGGAAGAGTTCACCGCCAGCAACAACCTGGTCGACAAGGAGCAGATCCTCGCCGGACTGCAGCTGGCCGCGGGATCGCCCTGCATCGGTGCGGGCGCCGGAATCGCCGACGAGCCGGTATTCCCGCTCACGACCGATTTCTGGGGCGAACGCATCGGCAGCGCGCGTAACATCGGGGCGTATAACCATTAAAACCAAAGTCCATGAACAACATCATCCGAAATATTGCGTTGGCAGCATTATTCGTCGGTCCCGTATGGATCGGCGGCTGCGACAAGGACAACGAGTTCTACGAGGTGGGACGCCAGCCGGTGACACTGACCCGCCCGGCGATCGACACGGTCATCGTCCTCAACCACGAACATCCCGATTCGCTCTACACCTTCGCGTGGAGTTCGCGCCGCCATTTCATCGACTACAAACTGCGCTTCGGGCTCGACGACAAATTCACGACCTCCTGCGAGCGGAACCCCGGCGCGAGCGACTCGTGGCGGCTGTCGACCCTGCAGCTCGATTCGGTGCTGAGCTCCATGAACGTCGCCGTCGGCGCCACGGTGAAACTCTACTGGACGGTCGAAGTGGTCGATCCCGAGGTCGGCTGGTGCGACGAGGTGCGGCGGCTGACCGTCACCCGCTGCGAACTTCCGACGGGGCTCATCCTGCTCCAGAGCCCCGCCGGCGAGGCGAAGATCGTTCTCGACAAAAAGAGCCCCGAGGCCGGAGTGGCCTTCGAATGGGAGTGCCCCTCGACCGTTCCCGACTACACGCTGCACGTCGGACTCGACGCCGGACTCTCCGGCGAGGGGACGATGACCGTGCCCTGCCGGTCGGAGACCTCGCACGCCTTCACCATGCAGCAACTGGACGACTGGCTGGCGGAGCAGGGGATCGAGCGGAACACCGAGACCGCTATCTACTGGCAGGTGACGGGCACGGGCGACCTGAACAACCCGATCGAGAACAGCGCCGTGCGCACGGCGACCGTCAGGCGCTTCACGAAAGATCCGGCTGCGCTGACGCTCGCAGAACCCGCGGCTGAGGCCGAGCTGCTGCTCGACGCGGAGAAGGCCGACGAAGCGGTGAAATTCGCGTGGACGTGCGACACGACGGGAATCACCTACACCCTGCGGCTCCATGACGCCGAGTTCGACAAGAGCGCGACCTTCAACACGGGCGAAACAGCCTTCCTTGAGATTTCGCAGGGCGATCTGGACCTGCTGCTGGAACAGACTTTCGGCATGGTCGCCTCGCAGAAGAAGAAATTCACGTGGAGCGTGACGCCGAGCGACACGGAGTTCGCCGCGGCCGACGAAACCGAACGGACCGTCTGCATCCGGCGTTTCGAGGCCGTGACCGCCGCCGACCCGATCGTCCTCGCCGAAGGCCCGGCCGACGGAACGGACTACGCTCTCGACTACGCCCGCAGGGACGAGACGCTGGCCACGGCGGCATGGACCTGCAACGCCCGCGGGGTCACCTATGCGCTCGAATACAGCCTCAACGCCGACATGAGCGCCTCAAAGACCCGCCCCCTGACGGCCGGGAAAACCGCCGCGCTGACCCATTCGCTGCTCGACGACCTGCTTTCCGACCTGGGCGGCGCCTACCTCACCCGCACGGTCTACTGGCGCGTGACCTCGACGGTAAGCATCAAGACCGCGCCGTCCGAGACCCGGAGCCTCCGGCTGACGGGCATGCTGCGCCCCTACACCGACCTGCGCGACCCGGCCCGTCCGGAAACCTATACGGTGGTGAAGATCGGCGAAGACATTTGGATGGCCGAAAACCTCCGGGCCATGTCGTACAGCGACGGAACGGCATTCACGGCTGTCGACGCGATATACGGAAACCCCGCGGCCAAGACCTTCGCCAACGACCTGATCGGCGACGCGAACGTGCGCGGCGTCTATTACAGCTGGCCGACGGCCCTGCGGACCTATGAAGAGGCCACCGGAGCCGAAGACACCCGCATGCAGGGCGTATGCCCCGAGGGATGGCACGTCTCGACGATGCAGGAGTGGAAAGCCGTGCAGGCCGCCGCGGATTACAGCGCCGCGCGGGTCAAGTCGGCGCAGTACTGGTCCGGCAGCACGGGCACGAACGACACGGGGCTGAGCATCGTCCCGGCCGGCAAGTTCTGGCACGGCAACGTCCCCTCGCCGGACAACGCCGACGACAAGGCCAGCTTCTGGACGACGACCAAGGCCAATGACACGACGGCCCAGATGTTCGAGGTGTTCGGCTGGAGCAACGAGATCGTACCCTGGAATTTCAATTCGCGTCCGTGGAGCGAGGGCGACGGCACGGCTTCGATGCTGGTGAACGTGCGCTGCGTCCGTGACCGCGACTAAACCGAAGAATCCGGGCGGAACATTCCGCCCGGATTTTACAATCGTCCGATGAAACGCACGCTATTTTTCCTATTGCTGTTTTCCGGCCTGCTCACCGCCGCCGACTGCTGCGCCCGGCCCGTCGTCGGGTTCATCACGAACGGCGAGGGATGCAACGTCGACTGGCGGAAAGAACTTCCGGAATACGACGTGGCGGATGCCGGGGACAAGAATTTCCTGCTCTCGCAGCAGTCGTGGAACCTCGGCGAACGGTTGCTGAACCGCCGTCCGGAGATCTGCGCGATCTATTCGGGGCTGCCCGAAATCCTGCTCGGGCAACCGCTGCCCCGCACGCTGGAGGCTTACCGCACGATCTGCGAGCGGCTCGATGCGGCGGGAGCCCGACCGGTCATCCTGCTGACGCTCCCGGCATCCGGCCGACATCCCGGCCTGAACGAAAGCATCGCCCGGCTCAACGAAGCGCTGAAAACCTTCGCCACAAGCCGCGGTTACGCCTGCTTCGCCCCCTCGGCCGGCCTGACCGACGGGACTTTCCTCTCTGCGGAGTACACCGCCGACGGGGTGATGCTCAACGAGGCCGGGCTCGCCCGGTTCGCGGGCAACGTCCGCCAGTTCCTCGGCAGGACGCTCCCGGGCGGAGAGCCCCTTCCGTCTTCCGTCCGGTCGAATCTGGCCGGCGAAGTGATCCGGCGCATCCTGGCCGAATCGCCCGCCAAGGTGCGGATCGTCCTGCTCGGTGATTCGCTGACGGCCAACGGCCGGGACTGGAATCCCCGGCTCGGACGGAACGACGTCCGAAACGCCGGGCAGGGCGGCTATCTGACCGGACAGATGCTGTGGATGCTGGACACCTGCGTGATCGCCGCCCGTCCCGAAATCTGTTTCGTCCTGGCGGGCATCAACGACCTCTTCAACGACATCCCTACCGCGACCGTTTTCGCCAACCAGCGTCAGATCGCCACCCGCCTGATCGCAGGCGGCGTCCGGCCCGTCGTCCAGTCGGTGCTCTTCGTCCACGGCAACCCCGCGCTGAACGCGCGGATCGGGGAACTCAACGCGCGGCTTAAAGAATGGTGTGCGGCGAACGGAATCGACTGGCTCGACCTGAACCCGGAACTCGCGGACGCCGACGGTCTGAAACGCGAATACACCACCGACGGCACCCACCTCACGGAACAGGGCTATGCGATCTGGGCCGAACGGCTGCGGCATTATCTCGACAAACGAAACACGAAACTCTAAAAAACCGAATGAACATGAGAAAACTGTTTTTCCTGCTGTGCGCCGTCTCGCTGTCGGGCGCGGCGCTCGGAGCCGGTCCCGAGACGCATATCGTCCCCCGCCCCGTATCGGTCGTCCCCGGCGAGGGAACCTTCACCGTGACCGCCTCGACCGTGATCGGCACGGGCCGCGACGACCGGCTTCGGCGTGTCGCCGAGCTCTTTGCCGAAACCGTCGAACCCGTGCTCGGAGGCCGCATGAAAAACGCCGCCGGGGGCGACGTCACCCTGACGACAGACGACGCGCTGGCAGCAGAAGCGTATGTGCTCGAAATCACGCCGTCGGGCGTCACGGTCCGCGGCGGCACGGCGCAGGGCGTGTTCTACGGTCTGCAAAGCCTGCGCCAGCTCGTGGTGAACGGCTGCGGGGTCCTGCCCGCCGTGACGGTGAAGGACCGCCCGTTCTTCGAATACCGCGGAGGCATGCTCGACTCCGGCCGTTACTTCTGGACGCCGGATCAGGTCCGGGAATTCATCGACATCCTCGCCCTGCACAAGATGAACCGCTTCCACTGGCATCTGACCGAAGACCAGGGCTGGCGCATCGAGATCCGGAAATACCCCGAACTGACCCGCATCGGATCGGTGCGCCGGGAGACGCTCGTGGGCCACTACGCCAATTCGACCGAATACGACGGAACGCCCTACGGGGGATTCTACACGCAGAAAGAGATCCGCGAGATCGTGAAATACGCCGCCGACCGCTTTATCACGGTGATTCCCGAGATCGAGCTGCCGGGACATGCCGTGGCGGCGCTGGCCTCCTATCCGTGGCTGGGCTGCCGGGGCGAGGGTTACGAGGTCCGCACGCGCTGGGGCGTCAGTCCCGAAGTCTACTGTCCGGGCCGGGAAACGACGTTCGGATTTCTGCAGGACGTCTTTACGGAGGTGCTGGCGCTGTTTCCGTCGGAGTATATCCACATCGGCGGCGACGAGTGTCCGAAGGAGAGTTGGAAAACCTGCCCGAAGTGCCAGCAGCGCATCAGGGACGAGGGTCTGAAAGACGAATTCGAACTCCAGAGCTACACCGTGCGCCGCATGGAGAAGTGGCTCGGCGAACACGGCCGCAGGATCATCGGCTGGGACGAAATCCTCGAAGGCGGGGTTTCGCCGACGGCCACCGTCATGTCATGGCGCGGTTCGAAGGGAGGTATCGCCGCCGCCAAAGCTGGCAACCGGGTCATCATGGCGCCGAACGATTTCTGCTACCTGGACTACTACCAGACGAAAGACCCGATGAAGGAACCGCTGGGAATCGGCGGATTCGTCCCGGTCAGCAAATCCTATGCACTCGACCCCTACGACGGGCTTGCTCCGGAGGAACGGCCCTACATACTCGGCATCCAGGCGAACCTCTGGACGGAATACATCTTCACGTCCACGCACCTGAAACACATGCTGCTGCCGCGCCTGGCGGCCATCTCCGAGGCAGGCTGGGCCTACGACCGCAAGGACTTCGCGGATTTCAGGCGCCGCATGAACTCCTTCCGCAAATGTTACGACGCCGCGGGATACAACTACGCCACCTATTTCTTCGACGGCCGGGACGAGTAAAACCGATTCCCGCATCGCTCGGTTTGTTATTGACAGCCGCCGGTAGGCGGGAAGCGACGACGAAAGCACGATCCCGACATTATCTGTTTAAGGTTGTTTCGGAATTCCATCGTCCTCGTTTCACGGCCTCGAGCCTGTCGGCAAGCTCCCCGACGATCCCGGGATACTGCTCCGCCACGTCGTGTCGCTCGCACGGGTCTTCCGAGATGCGGAAGAGCTGCGGCCGGGGCGAATTGCCCAACTCGACCGACTTGCGGTATTCGTAGCTCTGCCGGTCGCTCGGCTCCAGGTACTTCCATTCGCCGCAGCGGATGGCCAGCGTATTCTGACGGTTCTGCTCGATGACGAATTCACGGTCGGCGTGCCCCGTTCCGAGCAGCTCGGGCAGGTGGTCGCGGCTGTCGGGGGCCGCGCCATCGGGCAGCGCAGCGCCGATCAGGGATGCCAGCGAGCGGTAAACGTCGATCTGAGAGAAGACGGCATCCTGCTCGCCCGGTTTCACGATAGCGGGCCACCGCACGATGAACGGAACGCGCGTTCCGGCGTCATACTGGCTGGACTTGCCGCCGCGGTAAATGCCCGAGGGCGTATGGCCGCCCAGCCGCATGGCCGCCTCGTCCTGATAGCCGTCGTCGATCGCGGGCCCGTTGTCGGAGGTGAAGACCAGCAGCGTATTGTCGGCGATGCCGAGGCTGTCCAGCGTGCGCATCACCTCGCCGATCGTCCAGTCGAGTTGCAGGATCACGTCGCCGCGGGTACCCATACCGCTCTTGCCGGCAAAACGGGGATGCGGAACGCGCGGCACATGCACGTCGTTGGTCCCCATATAGAGGAAGAAGGGCTCGTCCTTGTGACGGGCGATGAACTGCGCGGCCTTCAAGGCGATCGTGTCGGCGATGCCTTCGTCGACCCACAGCGCCGAACGGCCCCCGGTCATCCATCCGATGCGCGAAATGCCGTTGACGATCGTGTTGTCGTGCCCGTGGCTCGGACGCAGTTTCAGCAGTTCGGGATTCTCGGCGCCCGTCGGCCAGTCACCGACCTTATGGTCGTAATTCACCGTGATCGGATCGGCAGGGTCCAGTCCCACGACATGTCCGTTCTCCACGAAGACGCACGGCACACGGTCTACCGTAGCGGGAATGAGATATTCGTAATCGAAACCGATATCGCGCGCATCGGGACGGATCTCGACATTGAAATCCGTGCCGCCGACAGGCCCCAGTCCAAGATGCCATTTGCCCACGGCCCCGGTCGCATAACCGGCGCCGTGCAGGGCGTCGGCGAGCGTATGGCACTCCGTGTCGATGATGAGTTCGGAATTTCCGGGAGCGATCTGCGTATTGGGCAGGCGCCAGGGATACATGCCCGTCAGCAGACCGAAACGCGACGGCGTACTGGTGGCGGAGGTCGCATAGGCGTTGGTGAAGCGCTGTCCCTGCGCGGCCAGACGGTCGATGTTGGGCGTCGCGACTTTCGTCGCCCCGTAACAGCTCAGGTCGCCGATACCGAGGTCGTCGGAGAAGATGAAGATGATGTTCGGGCGGGCATTTTCCGGAACGGAAACCGCCGGATCGCCGGCACAACTCCCTGCAAGCATGGGGACGACAGGCACAGCGCCAAGAAGGATACGCTTGTTCATGGGTCAGTGTAAAGAGTTAAAGGTTTTATTCAAAGACAACTGGCCGGTAAACACCGCTAGGTCGGAACTGCATTTTTTTTATATTTTTCCGGTCGGGACGATGCCGCGCTGACGTCGGTGCGCCTTATGCCCCGTGCAGGGGGCAGAGTTCCGAGATTTTCTTTTTCAGACTGTCCGCGCTCACGGGCTTGGGCAGGCAGCCGTTGAAGCCGTTGGAAAGAATGCGCCGCATATCATCCGGCGAAGCGTATGCCGTTACGGCTACGATCGGGATGCCGGACGACAGCTTCCGGATCGCGGCCGTGGCCTCGTAACCGTCCATTTCCGGCATCCTGATATCCATCAGAATCATATCGGGACGGTGTTCCCGAAACATCTCGACCGCTTCGCGGCCGTTCCAGGCGTGCAGAAGCGTGTAGTGCTTCCTGAGCATACACTCGAACAGTTTGTAATTGGCCGGATCGTCCTCGGCGATCAGCAGCGTCGGCCGGTCCGAATCGGCACAGCAGGGCACGGACTTCTCCGGGACAGCCCCGGTTACGGAATCCGCCGCGGTGACGCAGCCGGCAGGCAGCAAAAACCAGAACGTCGATCCCCGGCCTTCCACGGACGTCACCCCGATCTCGCCGCCCAGCCGTTCGACAATGCTCTTGCTGCTGGCGAGGCCGCCCCCGGTCCCTTTGGTTTTCGCGTCGAGTTTTACGAATCGATCGAATACGCTGCCTATTCTGCCCGCGGATATGCCGCATCCGGTATCCTCGACGTAGAAATACCAGCGCCGGTCCGCTTGCCGGCGGAAGCCGAAATGGATGTGCCCCTGCCCGGTGAATTTCGCCGCATTGTTGATGAAATTGTGCATCACCTGCAGCAGCCGTCCCCGGTCGGTGCGGATCGTACAGCCGGGCATGCGGTCGCGGCAGGCCACCTCTACGGCCGGATCGGATATTTTCATGCGGGCGGTCTGTTCGAGTTCCCCCATGATATCGTTCAGGTCATGGTCGGCAAAGGTGAATTCCAATGTCCCGGCCTCGATCTTCGACAGGTCGAGGATATCCCCCACGAGCTGCAGCAACAACGCATTGCTGTTCTTGATAATGCCGAGATATTCTCTTTTCTCCTCCTCGTCCTCAGCCTCGGCCAGCAACTCCGAGAACCCCACGATAGCGTTCAGGGGCGTGCGGATTTCATGGCTCATATTGGCCAGGAAGGCGCTTTTGAGCGTGTTGCTGCGCTCGGCCTCCTCCTTCGCGACACGCAGGGACTCCTCCATCCGTTTCTGAGCCGTAATGACCCGGGCCGAGCCGACCAACCGCAGGGGATCGCCGCCGGGGCCGCACGTGGGAATGGAACTCTGGGTCTCCACCCATTCGTATTCCCGGTCGTTGTACCAGTGGATCGGATAATCTTCGTGGAATTCGGATATGCGGCCCGCGATCAGGTCGGCGAACTGTTCGACGGCATGTTCCCGGTAGTCGGGATGTATGCGCGCAAAGAACCGGTCGAACGTAAGCGTGTACTCCCCGGCATTGTCCGGACTCACTGCCTCTTCATGATGGTAATCCTCGTAATCGCAGGAGAATATCCCCGTCTGCAGGTCTCCGTGCCAGGGAATCACCTGAGCGATGCCCAACACGGAAGAGAGCATGACGTTTTTGATGTGCAGCTCGTCCTTCGCTTTCAACAGGGCCAGTTCGGTCTCTTTCTGCTCGGTAATCCGCTGTGCGGAGCCGATCAGCGAGACAGGCTTTCCGTCCGCGCCTCTTCGAGCGATGCCGCACTGCACCTGCACCCATTCCCACTCGCTTTCGTTGAACCAGTGGACCCGGTAGGTTTCGTGAAATTCCGTGCGCCCGCCTCCGATCAGTTCGGCGATCATGCGAACGGCCTCCTCCCGGTTGTCGGGATGGATGCCCGCGAAGTAACGCTCCATGGGAACGACGTAACATCCGTGTTCGTCGGGTCCCGAAGCATTGTCGGGGTGGTAGGCGTCGTAGTCGCAGCTGAAAGTGTCCTTCTCCACGTCGCAGGCCCAGGGGATCACCTGGGCCAGGCTCAGCGCCGAGGAGAGAGCCAGGTTCTTGCGGGCCAGCTCGTCCTTCGCGTGCAGCAGCGATGACTGGGTCTCTTTCAGTTCGGAAATATCGAGTGCGCTGGCCAGGATCAGCTTCTCCTCCCCGAAGGTAAACAGCGTCCGCGTGACGACGAACGTGTGCTCCGTTCCGTCGATTACCGTGTATTTCTCGATGCCCTGGTACTGCCTGTCCGCGCCCCGTGCCAGCTCCCGGTCGATACGCTGCGCACGGAGCGCCTTTTCCTCCGGCATGAAGAGCGTTTCCGTGGCGCCGTTCATTTCGGCGGCCGTGCGGCCGAATAACTCGGCTTTCGAGCTCCAGTAGACGTAACGCCCGGTATCCATGTTTTTGACCGAGATGGGAATGGCGATATTCTCCAGCACCTCCTCGAAAAAATAACGCAGGTGGTCGGTTTCCATCGCTGCTACCGATTCCTCGTGCACCGTGCGGATGTCGGCCAGCACATGGCCGGTTTCCAGCCAGGAGAGGTTCACCTCGTAATAACGGACCCGGCCGCTGCGGTTCCCCTCGTGCCGGAATACGAACCGGCTCGGCTTCCGGGTGCGGATGACAGCCTCCAGCCGGCGGGAATTGCTGCTGCCGACGACCGGACGCAGGTCCTCTTCCGTCATACGCCGGCCGATATAGGCTTCCGGGCGGTCCGACATCAGTTCAGGCTTGGGGTGAACGATATCCAGCACCGTTGCGCCCTCGTCATAGAGGACGAACATATCGGGAATCGCATCGAATACGGGACCGTACAGGTCGGATATACGGGGTGTAGGCGTGTTTTTCATAAATCAATGCTGTCGTTTAGTCGGAATTTTTACCGTGAAGCGGGAGCCTTTGCCCGGTCGGGAGGTGACGTCGATCCGGCCGCCCAGGCCTTCCATGATGGTTTTGCAAACCGCAAGCCCCAGTCCCGCCCCCTGTTTGAACGCATCTATTTTGTAAAACCGTTCGAATATCTTCCCGGTCTTGTCCGCCGGGATGCCGCAGCCGGTGTCGGCGACGAAAAGCCGGACGCCCGTGCCGTCGCCGCTTGGCGAGCAGCCGAGGTCGATGCGCCCTTTCCGGGTGAATTTCACGGCATTGCCGACCAGATGATCCATTACCTGGCGCAGGTGCAGGACGTCGGTGTCAATCCTGACGTCGTCGGGAGGCAGCAGCAGGTTGAACTTGACCCCTTCGGGCATCCGGCCCGCGAATTTCTCGTAAATATCGGTCAGCATCCGGGCCAGGGAATATTCCGCAAAGCGGAACTCCATAGCCCCGGTCTCGATGCTCGAAAGATCGAGGATGTCCGAAACGAGCGTCAGCAGGTAGTCGCAGTTCTTGTTGATAAGCGCCGCATACTCGCGGCTCTCCGCCGTGTCGATCGCCTCCTCCCCGGCCAGCAGGTTCGAAAATCCCACGATGGCGTTGAGCGGCGTGCGGATTTCGTGGCTCATATTGGCCAGAAAAGCGCTCTTGAGCTTGTCGCTCTGCTCCGCCCGGTTCTTGGCCAGGGTCAGGGCCTCCTCGATATTTTTGAAGGCCTGCGTGCTCATGCAGATGCCCACCACGCGGTACGGCAGGCCCTCGACCTGTCCCAGGTAGGTGGACTGGCCCTCGAACCATTCGTAGGTGCCGTCGCCCCGGCGCAGCCGGTACGGAACCGGATGGGGATAATGAATCCCGCTGAGCTGCTGTCCGAAAGCCTCGGCCATCGGCGCCCGGTCGTCCGGATGCAGGCGTTCGGAGAAGGCTTCCAGCGTCATCGTACCGTCTTCTGTGGGGATGCCCGTGTACTCGTAGTAACGCGGATCGATAACCATGACCTCCCGGGCGAAGTCATAATACCACGGAAAAATCTTGGTCGAGCTCAGGGCCATCTTGACCATGTATTCCTGGGTGACCTCCTCCGCGACATTGCGGAAGGAGAAAAGAAAACGGCCGCCTTCGATCCGCGTGATAAAGCCGTCGGCGAAAAACATAATCCTCCGGTCCCGGGTGCGGATGAAAGCATCTTTGGGGAAAGTCGCCTGATCCGTTTCGGGATCATCGAAACGGGTCAGCAGTTCCGGCAGCAGATTCTCATTCCTGTATTCCACCGTAAGCAGGTCGGCGATATTCAACCCCGTGAATTCGTCCGACAGATGCAAATTCTGGTGGGTGATGACATGGGCCCGGTAAATGATACCCCGGGTGTCGAAAAAAATCAGGCTGCGCTGTCGCGAGTCGTGTCTGGAAGCTGCTGGCATGGTATGGTCGTTATGGCATTATGGGCTCCGGGACCATGAAATCCCGGCTTTACCCCTGCTAAGTTAGGTTTTATAACACACTTTTTGACCATTCGGTCCATTCTTGCCTGCAAGTGGTGATTTGGCGGCAGAATTGTGGGAAAGAAATGCTTATTTTTGCATCGATGATTGATAACGAAGCATACCGGCTGGTGTCCGGAGAAGAGTTCGGCATCTCGACGGACAGGGCCGAATTTCCGGTTTCCGACTGCCCGGCCTACCTCCACGAGGTTGTCGGCGCGGTATGCCTGAGCGGTTCGGCGGTCATCCGGGTCTTCGACCGCGAATGCCGCATCGAACCCGACATGGTCGTGACGCTGATCCCCTGGCAGCTCGTCTCCTTAATAAACGTCAGCGACGATTTCCAGATCCTCTTCTACCGGGCCTCGCAGGAGATGTTCACCGACAGCCTGAGTTCGCTGTGGCGGCTTACGCCGGAGTTTTTCCAGTATATGCGGCGGCACATAGCCTCGGAGCGCATGGAGGGGATCAACCGGCGCTTCAGGAACTTCTGCGACCTGCTGCATTTCTGGGTGCGGAATGCACCGGAACCCTGCCGGCGGGAATCCGTCATGCAGCTCCTGCGTGTCCATTTCTGGAACGTCTATGCCGTATTCGTCTGCGATCCCGATGCCAAAAAGTTCAAATACTCCCACAAGGAGGCTCTGGCTTTCCATTTCATGCGGCTGATTATCGAGGACCATGCTTCGGACAAGGACGTGGCGTACTATGCCGCGAAACTCCAGATTTCGCCCAAATACCTGACCAACCTGATCCGGAGCATCAGCGGGCATTCGGCACGGGACTGGATCGTCTATTTTACGATCCTCGAAATAAAATCCCTGCTCAGGCAGTCGTCGATGGAGATCAAGTCGATCGCCTTGCGCATGAACTATCCGGACCAGTCCTCGCTGAGCCGGTTTTTCCGCCATTATACCGGGATGACTCCGTCGACATACCGCAAGAAAATCCACTTTTAGGGCTCGCCGGCCATCCCGTTTTCGGCCTGTTTTGCGGCGTTCCGGACGTATTATGCCCGGAAACGCGCCGGAGTTTCACCAGCTTCATGCAACTATTTACCGAACTGTTCCACATTGCATTCCATGTCCTATCTTTGCGGGACATAAAGTTCGCACCATGAAAAAGCTGCACACCATTTCATTATCGCTCATCGGCGTCACGACATTCCTGCTGACCGGCTGCATCGACCGGCCGGAAGACCAGCCGACGATCTGCCCTACCGAGGAGTCGGAGCATTACGACTACGCCACCACGAAGGATGTCCGGCTGGAAGTGGACTACTCCATGAAGGGCAACAAGGCGCAATTCGAAGTATACGCCGAAAATCCCGTGGTAGAAAAGGACGGAGTGCTGGTCCGGAAAGCGGGGGTCAAAGCTCTGCTGAAGAGTTACACCGACAACGACAGCCGTTATACGGGTTCGGTTTCCCTGCCTACGGCGGCCGAAACCGTCTGGCTGTACAGCGAATCCTACGGACTGCCGACCTGCATCGCGGCGAAAGTGACGGCATCCGGCATTTCGATCGACCTCCAGGCGATCTATACCTCGTCGGACCGGACGCATGCCGGCAAATCGGCCGGCGCACAGGTCCTGCCGACACGTGCCGTCACGGCGGACAATCCGTTCAATATCCAGCAGCTCGGCACGTGGACCTGGCAAGGCAAACCGCTTTATATTCTCGGGCATGTAGTCGGCAGCAATATCGCACCGGATTACGCGCAGGTTCCGAGCGGTTTGATGAACCGTATCCAGAACGTGCTGATGCCGGGCACGGACAATTCGTCGTATGCCAAACCGACGGAAGTGGTCAACCTCAACGTGACCAGGGACGCGCATCTGACGCTGGTATTCGCCGCAGAACTGGCGGCATGGCGCAACGCCATCGGCTACTATTTTTACGATACGAAAAATCCGCCCGAGTCGATGGACGAGCTCGACCTGCTGCCTAAATACGTCGCATTTCCCAACTGTTCGTCCATCACGAGCAATTTCAGCGGGGACGAGGATTTCGGCTCCCCGACCGGAGACTGGACCGCGCCGTTGTGGCACGGCGAACAGTTGCAGTTGAAATATTTCAAGGACGGCAAGGCCTCCGACGTATTTCCCGCAGGCACGACCGTAGGCTGGTTCCTGATTCCCGACGGGTATAAAATATCGCCGGAGTCGTACACCGGCAGACTCGACCTGACGGGGGCCGTCTACAGCATTCGCTATTCGAACAACGACTGCAACGAAGGGAATGCCCGTTACATGGTCAGCCTCTACGACAAATCGAGCGGCAAAACCGTACTGGGGTTCGAAGACGGCGGTGATAACGACTACAAGGACGTGCTCTTCTATGTGGACTCCGATCCGGCGGATGCCATTTACGACCCCGAACGGCCGACGACCGACCCCGATGACGAGAAATATCCCGACATCACGGGCGACCCCATCGAAGGCACGCTGGCGTTCGAGGACCTCTGGCCCAGCCAGGGCGACTACGACATGAACGACGTGGTCGTCAAGTACAGTACGACGTTTACCGTCAACAAGGACAACGGGCTCGTCGCCATCGAGGACGTATTTACTCCGCTGCACCGCGGCGGCAAGGTCAAGAGCGCCTTCGGATACGAACTCGACATGCCGGCCACCCGCATCAGAAGCGTGATGATCGGCAACGGCTCGTCCTCGGCCACTGTCGCCGGCGGACTCGAGACCCAACAGGACAAAGCCGTGATCATGCTCTTCGACGATATCGAATCGGCCGTCGCCCGGGGTCCCGTGACGGTGCGCATCGAATTGGACGGCAGCGTATCGATGAATGCCCTGACGCGCAAATCGCTCTACAATCCCTTCATCTGCGTGAGCGACCACGGGTTCGCCGCGGGAGAAATCCGCAAGGAGGTGCACCTGACCAATTATCGGCCTACGTCGTTGGCCGACCTATACCCGTTCGGCAAATTCGACGACAAGAGCTCGGTGGACAAGAACGGAAAACCCGTCGGACCGTATTACTACACGACCACCGAATCGTATCCGTTCGCCATCGACCTGCCGGTCACCGACTACCGCATTCCGGAAGAATCGGTGAAGATGGGAGCTTTCTATCCGCAATTCAGCGGTTGGGTCGAAAGCAAAGGGGAAAAGTACAAGGACTGGTATCTCCATCCGGTAAAATAGGACGTTACCGGATGACGCGGCCCGACAGGCGGATATCCCGCGAAGAGGCGCCGACCTCGATCCGGTACTCTCCGGGATCGACGACGAAGGCGCTGCGGTCCATGTCATAATAGGCGAACGAATCGGGTTCCAGGCGGATAGCGATACGCTTCGTTTCGCCTTTTCGCAGAAATACCTTTTCATAGCCTTTCAACTCCCGGAGCGGGCGGGGAACGCAGGGATCGACAGCCCCGACGTAAACCTGCGCGATCTCGGCCCCGTCGGTTTTCCCGGTATTCGTCATGTCGAACGAAACGGTCACGGAGTCGCTCCGGCTCTCGACCGTCAGCCCCGAGTAGGCGAAAGTCGTGTAGGAGAGCCCGAATCCGAAGGGATAGCGCGGATCGGTTCCCGAGCGGTCGTACCCCCGGTAGCCGACGAACACCCCTTCGTCATAGGACACGCGCCTGCGGCTGTCGAGTCTGTGATTGTATTCAAACCGTTCGGGACGGGTATCGTAGTAATTGTCAAAAACCGGATTGTCCCTCCACTCTTTCTCGATCGAGATCGGCAGTTTCCCGCTGGGCGAGATGCGTCCGGTCAGCAGTTCGGCAATAGCCCGGCCTCCCTCCTGTCCGGGATACCAGGCCATGAGCAGCCCTTTGACACGTTCGCCCCAACCGCACATATCGATTCCGCCGCCGCCGTTGAGCACGACGACGAGATTTTCGTTGCAGGCCAGCAGGCGTTCGATCATCGCATCCTGTCCGGCAGGCAGGGCGAAGGTGCGGTCGTGGCTCTCGCGCTCGGTCGAGTGGTCGAACCCGGCGCAGTAAACCACCGCATCGGCGGCAGCGACCTGTTCCCGCCACCGGCGGGTGCCGACCTCCTGCCACGAGAAGGAGAGGGATGCCGATCCGATATTGTCGTAATATTCGATTCGGATTCGGTATCTCCGGCCGGCCCGTACAGGCAGTTCGGCCGTACGGCTGGTTTGCGAATGGTTCCTCCAGTCATCCATGACGAGCGAATCGTCGACGAACATCCTGTAACCGTCGTCACCGCTGAGTTTCAGCGACCAGACACAATCTTCCCGAGGTATGTAGATTCCGCTCCACCGGGCCGAAAAGCCATCCGCCGGAAGTCCCGCGGCGGGAGCGCCTTCGTCCCAGCCGAAATCCAGGCTGCCGTCGGTCCGGACCAGCAAAGGTTCTCCGGCAAGTTCTTTTCCCGCGAAATATTCGCCACACAGGCCCTTTTCGGCGCCGCCCGGAGCCGTGAAGAACTCTCCGCAGGAAACCAAGTTCCGTTCATCCTGCAGGATTTTCAATCGGTGCGGACCGATACATCCGGTCATGCCTTCCAGCACGGAGACGGTGGAAAACGGATGCACGAACCCGCTGCCGCCGCCCGTCGGCACGTTGCCGCTGTTGGGGCCCAGCACCAGAATCCGTTTGCCCCGCAACGGCAGAATATCCCCCTCGTTACGCAACAATACGGCACTGCCGCGTGCCACATCAAGGGCCACACGGTCCGAAAAGGGATTTCGTTCGGGAATGGAGCGATCCAACTGCGGCCGGTCGAAAAAGCCGAATGCCATGAGCGTTTGCAGAATATGGCGGACCTTGGTGTCGACGGTTCGCTCAGTCACCAGCCCGTCGGCAACGGCCCGGGAAAGATCTTCGAAATTCATAAACTCCCCGTAGGGCATTTCGAGGTCGAGACCTCCGTTCGCCGCCCCGACCGTCGAATAGACGGAACTCCAATCCGACATCAGGATGCCGTCGAATCCCCACTGATTGCGCAGTATGTCGATATTCAGATGGCTGTTCTCGGTGGCATGGACGCCGTTGAGCGGATTGTAGCTGTTCATTACCGCTCCGGCGCCGCCTTCCCGCACGGCTTTGCGGAATGCGGGAAGATAAATCTCCTGTAAAGTGCGTTCGTCAATGTCGGAACTGACGCCGTGGCGGTCCCACTCCTGGTTATTACCGGCGAAATGCTTCACCGTCGCTACGACGCCCTCGGACTGGACACCCCGCACATACTGCACGGCGGTCTCGCCGATCAAGTAGGGATCTTCCCCGAAATATTCGAAATTGCGCCCGCACAGCGGCGACCTGTAGATATTCACACCGGGGCCGAGAAGGATATGCACACCCCTTGCCCTGGCATCCTGTCCGAGACCGCGTCCCATGGCGTTTACCAAATTCCTGTCCCAAGTGGCTGCAGCGGCAATGCCGCACGGAAACATCGTGCTTTTCGTGTCATTGCGTATTCCCTGCGGACCGTCGGACATTTTTATATCCGGAATGCCGAGCCGCGGCACGGCCCGGATATGGAATCCCCGCACACCGCCGATGCAGTCCAGTTTCTCGCGCAGCGTCATCCGCCGGACGAGTTCCGCCGCCTTCGCCTCGATTTCGGGCGTAATCCGCTGAGCCACGGCTGTGAATGGCAGCACGACCAGCAGACATATCACTATTTTTTTCATTTCCAATCAGGTTTTACTCGATTTCGAGATCGCACACCACGGGCAGATGGTCCGAAGGATAATGCCCCTCGCGTTTCTCGGTTACAATCCGGTGCGTAAGCACCCGGACGGACCCGCCAACCAGTATGTAGTCGAACTTCCAGCGGTCGAGGTCGTAATCGTCCTGAAAATCATTGAACGTTCCCTCCGGTCCCTTTACGGGGGTCTCGGAGACCCAGTACGCATCCCGAAGAAACTCCCTGAGTCCGGTGAGAGGCCGGCTCTCCGGGCCGTCGTTCAGATCGCCTGTCAGGACGACCGGGGCGTCACCCGCGATCTGCGGAATCCGCTCGCGCAGCATCTCCACCGATCGCAGGCGGGTCTGCTCCCCGACGTAATCCAGGTGGGTGTTGAAGAGATAAAACGACTTTTCCGTCGCCGCATCCTCCATGCGAAACCAATTGCAATGCGAATTGGCCTGCGCATCCCAGCTTTTGGAAGGAATATCCGGGGTTTCAGAAAAAAAGAAATGCCCGCGGTCTGTAATCCGAAACCGCGACGACCGGTAGTAGACGCCGTTGAAATCGCCTTCCCGGCTCAGGTCCGTCGTCGTCTCGGAGCCCGTATAGCGGGAGACGCCGGCTTTGGCATAGTGCAGGGCCTTGCAGATGTCCTCGCCCTGCACGTAATCGTCTTCCTGGAGACAAATGATGTCGGCTGAACACGCTTGCAGCAGGCTGACCACACGCAGTCGCCGGACGGACCATGCCTGGGGAGAGGCCGGATTGTCGCGGGTGAAATAATCCCGGTAGATGTTATAGGTAACGACCGTTACAGCCGTTTTATCGGCAATTTCCACAATTTCCCTGCAGGGCGGATTGCAGCCCAGACAGTTGCAGCTTACCCACGAGGCCATGAAAATTACGGTCATTCTTTCAGTCATGTCAGTCCGGGGTTGAGCTGAATGTATCGGCAGCATACCAGCGGACCTTGTAAATCCGGAACGCGCTGTTCCGGTAGGACGTTCCGCCGGCCATATCGGTCACTTTCGTCGTACACCACGAAGGGTCGCACCCCTCTTCGGGATAGGTGACCAGCGTCTGCTGCCCCGATGCCGCGGCGATCGATTTGACATGCTGACGATGTGAAAATTCAGTGGCGAGGTCGAAATGCCCGCCCGCCGGATCGTACGTATAGACATGCTCGTTGGTGGTGAGATACAGCGCATCCCGGAAAGCGACGGGTACCAGATCGTGCGCATCGCTGTTGCCGTCGGGCAGGGGCGCGGCGGCCTGCTCCGAGAGCTTGGCCGTCGCCGTGTCGTAGGCCAGTTTATACAGGACCGGAGATTTCCCGGCCGCAGACCAGAGACAATTGCGTTTCCGGTCCCACAGAACGTTGTGGGCAAACTCCATCGGCAAGGAAGAGACTGCGGCGGAGACGAAAGGCGCACCATCGGCATTGGGCCGGTAGACCTCCAGTTTATTGTCGTCGCTGCATGCGACGACGATGTTTCCGTCGGGCAGCAGTTCGGCAGAATGGGGATTGCCCCGCACTACCGCACAGAAAAGCACGTTCTTGTCGGCGACACGGATCAGAGCCGCAGCGCCGCGTTGCCGGGAGGAGACCAGCAGGATATGATTCCGGCCGTTGACCGCCTTGGCCTCGCAGGGAAGGGCAAACTCATAGGCATAAGGGGCCGTCTGCGGGGAATCCGTCGCCGTCCAGCGCCATAGCTCCTTGCCCGTCGGCAGGTCGACGATCACGACGCTGGCTGAAGCCTGCTCAGTGATGATAAGCGGTTTCCGGCTCGTTTCGAGCGTCACCTCGCCCGGCGGCTCCGGGCCGGGGCCGGGCTCCGGATCGCCGCCCGGCCTGTCTTCGCCGCACGCGGCCAGCAGCAGGCAGCCCAGGACCGCCAGGAGATTCGAACATATTCGGTTTAGTGTCATATTTTTTCAAGAATTACGGCCGCAATGCCGTTGCCGGAACATTGCGGCCGCCGGTTCATTCATCAGTAACCCGGATTCTGCACCAGGTTGGGATTGTTCTGCATCTCCTTGATCGGAATGGCGAGCCAATAGGATTTGGGAGCTGTGAAATTCCGGGTCCCGCTCTCCTTCATCTCGGTGATCTTGTAGAACTCGCTCTCTGCCGATGCGTCAAGATTCCAGGCTTTCTGGAACTTGCGGTACTCGACATGCGCGGTTTTCCAACGGCGCAGGTCGTGGTAGCGCATGCCCTCGAACAGCAGTTCGATGGAGCGTTCCTGACGGATCACCTGCCGCAGTTCCTCTCCGGTCGGGATGCCTCCCGCCAGCGCCCACGACGCCTCGAAACCGGGCAGCCCCGCACGGTGGCGCACCTTGTTCAGATAACCCAGGCTGACACCGCCCAGCTTGCCGTTGTATTCGAAATCGGCCTCGGCGTAGCTCAGGTAGAGTTCCGCGAGACGGATGTAGGGATAGGCGAATTTCATATAGGTCCACTTGTTGCCGCTGGGGTTGAAAACCGTTCCGCTGCCGATCCATTTCAGCATGTAATACCCCGTGCAGCTCTGGTACTCGTCGGCCGGATTGCGCGTACTGCCCGCCAGTTCGCCCGCACGGGCGTTGATCGTCAGCGTCGTGTTGTTCACCTCATAGGTGCCGCGGTCATAGCCGATGCTGGCGTAGAAACGCGGCTCACGGTTGAGATGCAGGCGGGCGGTATGCGCCGCGGGGTCGGCTTCGTAGAGATTCAGGTCCTTGGTCAGCGGGTCTTTGTCCAGCGGCAGCCCGTTTTTGGTGTAGTAAAGTTCCACGGCCGAAAAAGTCGGTACGAACGTCGGGCAGAAGCCGTTCTTGTTGTTCTTGACCGTACGGGGTCCCGAATATTTCTGCAGGCCCTCCAGACCGCCCTGGTCGCCCTTGGCGAACAGGTATTCGCGTTCGTTCCATTTTTCGCCGGGCAGGAAACAGCTGCGGTAATTGATCCGGCCGCGTTCGGCATCGGAGAGTCCCGCCGCAGAATCTTCCTCATACAGGCTGTATCCCGACTGTTCGGCCAGCAGAATCGCCTCTTCGGCAGCCTTGCGCGCCCGCTCCCACTTCTCCGGGGCGTAAGCGAGGTTCATCAACCGTTCCCCGTCCTTGTTTTTGAAATCGGCATAGAACTCGCTGTTGCCGTTCACCAGCGGACTGGCGGCATAAAGAAGCAGCCGCGCCTTGAACGCTTTGGCCGCAACCGAGGTGGCCATACCGACTTCATCGCTGCCCAGCTTGGGTTCGAGCAGGGCGGCGGCATCGTCGAAGGTTTTGGCGATGAAGTCCACACAAGCGTCGTAGGGCTGTCTTTTCGCCACGGTTGCCGTCTCCGAGTTGAGCGACAGCTCCCTGTCGACGATCATCGTAGGACCGTAGAACAGCAGCGAAGTCATGTGGTAGTAGGCGATGCAGAACAGGGCGTTGCCCTTCGCCCGCCGGATCCGGTCGGGTTGCATCCCCGGAACCTTATCGATGTTGTTGAGCAGAATATAACAGTAACGGACTCCTTTGAAGAGGTCATAGGACGTGCCGCCCGTGGCCGTCTTGTTGCCCCACATGGCGAAGTAGGTGTTACTGGGGGATTCGCCGTCATTGCTGTAAATAAGGCTTTTGTATTGGAAATAGCGGGTTCCTCCCGGAGGCGAGGAGATGATGTCGTCGCCGCCGAACAGCCCCGGAGCATATTTGTAGGAGAGGTTGGGCATGAACTGGTAGAGGGAATAGACGAAGGTCTCCGCCTGCTGGGGCGTTTTGAAGATGTCGTTCTGCGACGCCCTTCCCTCGGGGACGACGTCCAGGTAGTTGCACGAAACGATCACCAGCGCCATCGAGACGATCAATAGTATTTTTTTCATAAGTTTGTCGGTTAAAAATTAAACTGTACGCCTAATTTGAAAATCCGCTGGAGCGGATACCGCAGGCCGTTGCCCTTGTTGGTCTTGGTTTCACCGCCGAGTTCCGGATCCCAGTATTTGAACGGACTGAACGTAACCAGGTTCTGGCCTGCCACGTAGAAGCGGAACCCTTTCCAGGTATAGCCCAGTTCGACGTTCTTCAGGCGCAGGTAAGAGCCGTCCCGCACCCAGAAACTCGAACTCTTGGTGTTGTTGGTGTTCCAGTTTGCGGAAAGACGGGGATATTTGGCGTCGGGATTCGGGTCGGCTTCGCTCCAATGGTCGTCGACGATATATTGGGCGATGTTGAATCCGGCATTGCTGTTGTCGGTGAACGGGTGCATGTCCGACATGACGATCGACACGCGGCCGACCCCCTGGAAGAAGAACGAGAAGTCGAATCCCTTGTACCGGGCCGTGGCGCCGAATCCGTACATGATCTCAGGCACGGTGGGACGGCCGACGGCCTTCATATCGTTGTCGTCGATCTTGTCGTCGTCGTTCAGGTTGCGGTATTTGATATCGCCCGGACGCACGTCGCCGAAATCCTGATGGGGACTGTTGTCGATATCTTCCTGCGATGAGAACAGTCCCTCGGCCACAAGCCCCTTAACCGTGTTGATCGGTTTGCCGATCATCGACTGATAGGGCCATTCGTATTGTCCTTCGTCCATGGCGACCACCTCGTTGTGCGCGTAGGTGAACGTCCCCCGCACGGAAATCGAGAAATCCTTCGAGAACGCCTTGTTGTATTCGAGCGAAGCGTCCACGCCGTTGTTGTCGACCTTGCCGATGTTGGCGTAGGGCGTCAGCCCGAGGAATCCCAGCTGCGCAGGAACCGACTGATACTGCATGAAGATGCCCGACCGTTTTTCGCGGAACACGTCCACGATCAGCATCAGATCGTTGAACAGACCCAGTTCCACGCCGATGTTGAGTTTCTTGCTGACCTCCCATGTCGCATCGTTATTGCCGATCTGGGTGAAAATAGGCCCCGACACCCGATTGAAGTTCGTACCGATGTAATGATACAGCGACCTGTTCATATCGACGCTGCCCAGGTAGGGAAATCGCTTGTCGTTGTCGATGATGTCGTTTCCCGATTTTCCGTAGGAGACGCGCACCTTGAGCAGACTGACGACATCCGTCAGCTTCTTGAAATAGGGTTCGTTCGAAATCACGTATCCCACGGCAACGGACGGGAAGAACCCGAAACGCTTGCCTTCGGCGAAGTTGTCGCTGCCGTTGTATCCGAAGTTGAGTTCCATCAGGTAGCGGTTCTTGAATCCGTAAGTCAGGCGCCCGGCCAGACCTTGTTCGCGATAGGCGAGTATCTTATTTTCGAGTTTCTCGTTGGAATCGACGCTCGAATCCGACGGCGTGGTATAACGACGTTCCTTCTGGTGATAAACCAGCATGGCATTCACGCTGTGCGCGTCGGCGAAAGTGCGGGTGTAGTCTACGGAGGCCTGAATGGCCATCTCGCGGTAACCGTCGCGGCCAAAATTGGAAGTCAGGTAGGTCGTCCCGTTGGGGCCGATGGGCGACAGTTCGTACTCATAAGCCCCGTCGTCGTTCTTCGAATAGCTGTCCATCGTGTAGTAGAACGGTGTGAAATAGCGGTTCGACGAGGAGTAGGTTTTATTGTAGAAGGAGACCATCCCTTTGGCGGAAAGTCCTTCGGTGATGAATTTCAGGTCCTGGTCTACCGAGAACGCCGTGGTGAAAAATGCCAGGTAACGGTCGCTGTATCCCCTGCTCATCTCGGCATAGGGATTGATGTCGACCTGCCCGCCGTTAAACGGAAGGGCGTTTCCGTAACGGGTGAAATTGTCGCCCGACTCGGAAGGATAAGTCGCCGGATAACGCACCGGATTGCCCCGCATCGTATAATAGAACAAATCGGAAGTGTTCACGTAAGGCAGGTGGGTGAATTTGAGCTGCGTGTTGGTCTTCAGCGAAATACGGGTCGTCCGGGTGATGGCGGCGGAGAGATTGGCCTGAAACAGATATGCCTGATTGTTCGTATTGGGGTCGAAACTCGAAATCTTGGGCTCCTTCATGATTCCGTTCTCGTTGAAGATCGAAGCGTTGAGAAAATAATCCATCCGCTTGCTGCCGCCGGTCATGTTGATGTTGAAGTTCTGGTTCACGGACATGTCCTTGAACATCATCTCGTACCAGTTCACATTGGGGAAAACGTAGGGATTTTCCTGACGAAGCGTCGGCAGAATCTTCGCCTCCTCGTCGTAGTAACCCGGCGATGCCTCGTTATACGCCCGCATGTAAGTTACGCCGTCGGCCATTTTCTGAATCTTGGTAGGCATGGAGAAACTGTTCTCGAAACGGATGTTGACGTGCATGCGGTCGGCGTCGCGGCCCGTCCTGGTATTGATGATCAGCACGCCGTTGGCACCGCGGCTGCCGTAAAGCGCCGTGGCGGTAGCGTCTTTCAGCACGGAAAACGACTCGATGGTCTCGGGCGGAATATTATTGATCATCTCGGAGGTAATCTCCACACCGTCGAGCACGATCAGCGGCGAGGTATTGGCCCCGAAGGTCGAGATGCCGCGAATCCAGAAACTGGCCCCGTCGGCACCGGGCTCGCCGGAGGTCTGCGTGGCGATCACGCCGGCGATCTTGCCGGCGAACGCCGTCGTGAGGTTGCTCGACGTGGTTTTCAGTTCGCTGGGGCGTATCGTCTGCACGGCGCCGACCAGGCTCTCCTTTTTCTGTACGCCGAAGCCGACGACCACGACGTCTTCGATATCTTTTGTTACCTGGTTCAGCACGACGACCTTGAACGGCGCGAGATCGGCGGTGTTCAGTGTGATGATCTTGGGTTCGTAGCCCAGGAACCAGATACGGATCGCCTTCGTACTCCCGGGAACGGTCAGGCTGTAATTACCGTAGCTGTCGGTCACGGTTCCCGTGGAAGTCCCCTCCACGAGGACGTTCGCACCGACGATCGGCTGGTTATCGGCATTGGCGATGACTATGCCGCGGATCGTCACCGAACCGTCCGGCCGATCACCGGCAGGCTTCCCGACGGAGATAGTCACCTGGCGGTCGTTGATGTTGTATGACAATCCGAGAGGCGTCAACACCCGGTCCAGTATCTTGTCCAGAAGCTGGGAGCGAACGTCGACCGAAACCCGTTTGCCGAGATAGGAATGGATATTTTCGGAATAGATAAAAACATATTCGCTTTTCTGTTCGATGGCGGAAAACACCTCGGACAGTTTCACATCGCGAAGGTTCAGGCTCAGGTGTGTCTTTTGCAGATAATTTTGCGCCGCGGCCGGCAAGGCGAGACCGGCAAACACGAAGATCGGGACTGTCTTCATGACGGCAGCATGCAACATTTGACAAATTTTTTTCATACTTCAGTTTAGGTTGGTGATTGATTCGAGTGAGACAGGAGCCGCAACTCCCCGGACAACATGCGCCCGGGGAGCATGCTGTCGATCCATGATCTTGATTTACATAGGCTTGCGATTTATTGGGCGGCTGTAATCCGCACGGTATTGTTTTCGAAGGTGCAACGAATCGGGAATACGTGAGACATCGTTCCGAATACCTCCCGGCAGTCGTCGAACAGGTACAATTTACCGGAACAGCGAAGTTGCATCAAAGCAGGATCGCAGTCGATATTCACGGCATAATGGCGCGACAGCCGTCGGATGACCGAACCGAACGACTCTTTCGAGAAAAGCAGCAGACCGTCCGTCCAGCTGGTATAATTATAGGCGTCGACCGAACTGATCACGGGAATTCCGGAAGGACCGACAGTCAGCATCTCATCGGGCCGCAGCCGGATATCGCCGGCAGCGCCCGAAACGTTTACAGCACCTTCGGCCAACACTACGTATTTCACCGAATCGGAGGCATAGGCCGACACATTGAATTTCGTGCCCAGTACGCGAACATCGAAATCACGGGTTTTCACGATGAACGGAGCCCCCGGATCGGGGGTTACCTCCAGATATATCTCACCGTCGGCGAACACCGTGCGTTCCCGGCCGCAGAACCGGGTCGGAAAGTCGACGGTCGTACCCGCATTGAGCTGAATATCGGTCCCGTCAACCAGTGTCAAGGAGGCCCTTTTCCCGTGGGGGACAATTATTCGGGACATCTGTTCCCCGAACGTGAGATTCGTGAATACCGGATTGTCGTTCAGCCAGACAATGCCCGTCGAGTCACAGCGAACCCGCCCGTTCTGCGGAATGGCTATGCTCCGGCCACCCACGTACAGGCGGATATTTCCGAAGCCTTCGCCGGTCTGCATATCCGCCGTGAAGAGGTCCGCATCTCCGGGAAGGGGTGCCCGGTGAAGGTATCGCCCGACGGGCAGGAGCGTAATGAGAATTACAGCGGCAATCGCTGCACAGCGGACTAGGCGGTTCACGTAGCGTTTGCGCCAACCGAATCTCTCGTAACGAGCCATCACGGATTCATAGGTTTCAGCTACATCCGACTCTTCCATCCTGTAATCATTCAGCCGAATGGAGTGCCCGATCTCC
>CATKXN010000014.1 GCA_949840605.1 uncultured Alistipes sp. | reverse complement strand
AGTTGGTAAGTTTGTTTCATATGCGGTAGGTTGGTTTTGCGTTCGTCACTCTTCCCAGCGCCAGCGGTCGCGCCACTCGACGCGGAATCCGTCCCCCTCGAACCGCACGGGCAGCCACACATAGCGTCCGTCGGCGGCATCGGCCGGGTTCCAGCGGTCGCCCATGTAGATATAGCGGTCGGTGCCCGCCACCGCGAAGACGAAGGTGCTCTGCGAATCGTAGGTGGTCTCGGCCCCGGGGCCTTCGCAAGGGTTCCCGAGTTCCCGCCACGGACCCCAGACCGACTCGGCGACGGCCGAACGGGCGGCGTTGGGGGCCCAGCCCGTACAGCCCGACATCATCAGGTAATAACGCCCGCCGCGCTTGAAAAGCGCCGGGGCCTCCATGAACCGCCCGGGGAAGAACCGCGCGTAGCGACCGCTGTGGGCGAGGTAATCGTCGGTCAGCTCCGAGATATGGAGCGTGCTGTTCTCCTCCGAGGAGTAGACGTGGTAGGCGCGGCCGTCGTCGTCGACGAAAAGCGTCATGTCCCGGGCCATCTGTCCCTGCGCGGCGTCGCGTCCCACGAGGTTCAGCGAGTCGGGGTGTTCGGGCAGGCTGCCGCCGTCGAAGCGCATCCCCGCGGCGCGGCTCTTGCCGAAATGCTGCGGCAGGGCGTTGACCGGGTAGACCCCGGCGTCGGGACGCCCGGCCCGCAGGAAGGTGTAGGGACCCGTGGCGCGGTCGCTGACCGCCACGCCGCTCAGGGCGCCCGTATACCCGGCTCCTTTGGGCTCGAGGTGGAACCACATGACGTATTTGCCCGTGCGGGCGTTGCGGATCACTTTCGGGCGTTCGAGGATGCAGCCCTTTTCGATCGGGCTGCCCGAACCTTCGGGAGCCACGGCCAGGGCGATGCCTTCGTTGCGCCAGTCGTAGAGATTTTCCGAGGAGTAGCAGTGTACGCCGATCTGTGCGAGGTTGCCCGCCTCGCCTGCGGTCTTGTGCTCGCCGAACCAGTAGTAGCGTCCTTCGTCGTAGAGTATGCCGCCTCCGTGGGCGTTGATGACGGCGCCGCCGGTGTCGGTCCGGACCGCTCCGGGACGGAATTCCGGACGGGAGCAGCCTGCGGCCGCAAGAGCCAGCCAGAGGGCTGTGAGCAGGGGGAAAGTGCGCATGGAAGTCGTTATTGTTTGTAGTAGTAAGTGTTGGGTTTTTCGACCGTTGCGTCGGCGAATCCCGGCTGTCCGGGGGCCATCCGGACGCAGCCGCAGCCGACGGCGCTCACCTCGGCCGTGCGGCCGCCTTCGAAGCTGTTGCCCGAAATCTCGGCCTCCCGGCAATGCTGCAGGTCGATGTACGACAGTCCGTCGAAGATCGGCGGGTAGTCGCTCTGGATGAAGCGGTTGTCGCGGATTTCCAGCCGGTCGGCGCTCAGGGCGTAGATCACCTGCGAGTCGAACGTGCGGACGGTGTTCTGTTCGAAGACGATGCGTCCGTGGTAGCGGAAATCGCCGCCGCGGCCCGAGGTCGGGATTTCGGGCGAGATCTGCAGTACCGACTGGGGATTTTCGCCGCCTGTGCCCATATCGACGAACGTGTTGCGGCGGATGACGACGTCGCCGACGCTGCCCGATTCGAACCACGAATTGGCGTCCCCGGCGATGAGCACGCCGGCCATCATCGACGAGAACCGGTTGTCCTCTACCACGACGCGACGGGGCGTCGAGATCAGGATGCTCCGTGCGCGGTTGTTGCGCACCGTGCAGTGCCGCATCTCGACGGCGGGCATGTTGCGGGGATTCTCGACGGCGAGGTGTTCCGACGGCGGGGTGGCGAGGGGCTCCGCCGCGCGGATCGTCCACCGTTCGTCGCCGAGGGGCCGGGCTTCGGCCGCCACGAAGGTCTCCAGCGGGCGGAGGCTGACGCGGTCGATCAGCCGCAGGGTGTCGCCGGCGCGGGCGAAGTCGAATCCCTGCTGCTGGACGTGCCCGAAGCGCGCGGTCAGCCGGTTGCCGGAAAGCGTGTCGACGGCCATGTAGGTTCCGTGGATGTTCGTGGCGTCGTCGAGCATGTTCTCGAACAGGCAGCTGTCGAAGCGGATCGTACCCCGGCAGTTGACGAAGTGCGAGGCGTCGGCCGAGGCCGAGATGATGCGTCCGGAACCCTCCCGCAGACGGACGTCGTATCGGCTGAGCGTCACGTCCTCGGTGTTCTCGCAGATCAGCGCCATGGCGCCCGAGGCGTGGACGGTCGTCCGTTCGATTCGCAGGTCTCGCGTGCGGTGTACGACGATGCCCGGACAGCGCCGGTTGCTGCGGAAGGGGCCTTTGTCGGCGTAGACCGAGCCGACGGGCGGCAGCTCCGGGGAGAGGAATCCCGTCAGCCGCACGGTGTCGGGGCCGAGCATGGCGGCCGTCAGCTTCCGCTGCCAGTAGGGATGGAGGAAACGGGCTGTGTTGTAATAGGGGGCGTTGGTGCGGGTGTCGAAGACGATGTTGTCGCCCTGGGTCTGCTCCCAGCCGTAGCCCGAGAAGATCAGCTCCCCGTCGTCGACCCGCACAGGGTTGCCGCTGGTGATCTTCAGGTCGATGCTGCGTGTCGCGGCATTCTGTGCGATCACGCGGCCCTCCAGCACGAACGGCACGTCGTAGTCGAGCGTGACGCCCCGGAGGGTGATCTCCTCGCAGCCGTCGATGTAGAAGGGGACCAGTTCGCCGTGGAAACGGAACTCGGTGTCGCGCCCGCAGACGGTGACGCGGCGCATTCCCTCCATGCGGAAGGCAATGCGTTTGGTCCCGTTGTCGTTGTTCGACACGCGCAGGTACTGCTCCTCGGCCTGCTCGGGGTAGAAGTCGTAGACGCCCGGGCCGAATTCCAGCGTGAGCAGGCCTTCGGGATGTGCGCGGAGAATCTCCCGCACCTGTGCGGTGTAGTCGGCCCGGCCGTCGAGCGGGACGCGGATGTGTGCGGGGCGCGTTTCGCATCCCTGTATAAAGAGCGCGAGCAGGCCGGTGAGGATCGGGATCAGTCGTTTCGTATTCATTCGTCGAATTGTTATTTGCAGATGATTTCAAGGGGCCGGCTGCCGCGCTGGGTGATTTCCGAGGGATGCATGTGTTCGATTGCGATGTTGCGTCCCGGAAAATCGGGGGCGAAGTCGTTGTTTTCGACCCGCACCTTGCGGCATCCGTCCAGGAAGAGGTTGTAGGGACGGTAGAACGGTTCGAAGGTCCGCGTGCGTTCGAGCCGGTTGCGGCTGAACTCCAGCCCCTCGACCGAGCGGGCGAAGAGGATGGCGCAGTCGAAATGGCGGAAGGTGTTCCCCACGATACGGATGTTGCGGTGGTAGGCTTTCGCGTCGGCGTCCTGCGGCCGGAAGGAGGGCGAGACCGAGATGACCCCTTCGCCCCAGCCCCAGGGGCCGTCGACGATATTGTTGCCCGAGGTGTAGCAATCCTCGAAGAGGTTGTTCCGGATCGTGACGTCGCATACGGCGCCCGATTCGAACCAGAGGTCCGTGTCGCCCTCGATAAGGACCGCGGACCCGGCCGAGCGGAAATAGTTGTTTTCGATAAGGACTTCGGCCGGGGTGGTCACCAGGATCGAACGGCCGCGGTTCTGTTTCAGCATCCGGCAGTTGCGCACGGTAAGCCGGGGGCGGAGCGTCGCGTTTTCCAGGATGTTCCCCGCGGCGATGCGTCCGGCGACCGGCTCCCGGAAATGCAGCATGTAATCCCGCGAACCTTCGATGCGCTCCGTACCGGCTGTCGTCAACGGACGGCCGCGCTGCATGGTCGCCGTATCGAGGGGCCATACCCGTTCGCCCGGGCGGAATCCCTGGTCGCGGCTCGTGGGGGTGATCCGCACGGAGCGTTCGCCGCAGATCTCCGCGACGGGGGCGTACATGCCGTGGACGTTGGTGAAATCGTCGCCCGAACCGCTTGCCGTGCAGCCGTCGAACAGGATGCCGCCCGTGCAGCCGATGAA
This sequence comes from uncultured Alistipes sp., assembly GCA_949840605.1. The sequence continues at coordinate 29,884 of CATKXN010000014.1, read as the reverse complement.
GTGCGTGGCGTCGGCGATGGTGCTGAAAACGCGTCCGGAACGCTCGTCGGCCACGATGTCGAGACCGACCATCGCAATGTCGTGCGAACGGACGCCAAAAACGCCGCAGCTCAGCGTATGGTGGATCGTCACCTGTTCGATGCGGGTTTGCCGGCAGTCGACGATCTCGATGCCGCTGGTGATGTAGCGTCCGTGGAAAAAGACGACGACGGTTCCCGGAGCGGGTTTCATGGCCGGACGGAAGTGGAAACGCACCCGGTTGTTCCCGAGGTCGGTGACCCGGGCCCGGAACATGTCGCGACCCAGCGGTACGTCGCGCGTCTGGTAGAGCAGTTCGTGCGTCGCGGCGTCGTAGAGGTTCGTATATTCGGGGACGATGCGCTGCAGGCCGTATTCGCCGACGAAGGCGAGCGAGTCGCCCGCTACGACGTAGGGATAGCGTCCGGCGTCGATCGACACATCTAAATAGGTGTCCGTCGCCGCGACGATCGTCGCCTGCGAGTTGTAGGGCTGCTGCCAGTCGATGCTGACGTTGCGGAGCGTCGTGTTGCGGCACTCCGAGAGCCGCACGGGATTCATCAGTCCGTGGAAAATCCAGTCGCATCCGCCGCCGTCGATCTCCACGCCGTCCGTCCGTGTCAGTGCGAAGGCCGTGGTCGGCCTGCCTGCCGCCTGCCGCTCCGGGTCGGGGTAGAAATCGTAACGCCCCTTGTCGAAACGAATACGCAGGTTCCGGACGCCTTTGTTTTCTCCGATGATCCGCCGGATGACCGGCACGGCGTCCTGACCGCTGCCGGGATGCAGTCCGTAGTCGGACACCCGCACGGTGCGGCGTGCGGCGTTTGCGGCATACGGTTCGGATGCCGCGGTGAGAAGCAGGAGGGCGATAAGGCGGATCAGTCGGTTCATGGGGCGTTGTTTCGGTTGTGACAAAAGTAACCGAACTCCGCCACTTCCGGCTATCCCGATGTTAAGAATTCGTGCAGGCTGGGTTAGCAGCGGGTCCGGCGGGCCGATTTGAACGAATTTATAGGTTTCGTGAACAAATATGCAAATGCGACGTGACGTAAATACAAATATATATTGTTAACTTTCGGAAAAATGAGGATGTATGAAACGATTTCTGACCCTTCTGTCCTGGCTGTTGCTGCTGCAAACGTCGGTATCGGCCCAGCATGACGGCGTCATCTGGAACTACGAGCACCTGAGCCGCAGCGACGGGCTTTCGGGCAACCGCGTCACGGCGTTGTGCGACGATATGTACGGCCGGATATGGATCGGGACCTCGCAGGGACTGAACATCTACGACGGGCGGAGGATGCAGAAGGTCGAGGAGTACAACGGTCTGGAAGTATGGTCGTTCTATGATGACGGCGAACGTATCCTGATCGGCACGACGCGCTTCCTCGGGGTTTACGACTATGCCGACGGCCGTTTCTCGCGCCTGACTTGCGAGGGCCGCGACGTGGGGTATGTGCGCACGATCGTGCGGTCGGGGAACGACCTGCTGCTCAAAACCCCGAAGCAGCTGTACCGCTGCGACGGCGACCGGCTGACGCTCGTGGCGAAGGATACTCCTTACGAATATTTCTGTTGCGACAAGTTCGGGCAGCTGTGGGGGCTTTCCAAAGAGCGCGTCTACCGCATCGGCGAGGATTTCAGCGTCGCGGCGACCTATGATCTGACCAGCGCCGACCGGTCGCCGCTGGTCGGGGTGAGCCTCTATGCCGATTCCAAAGGATGCGTCTGGGTCGGGACGATCAAGGACGGGCTTTTTCGTTATAACCGGGCTGACGACGCTTTCCGCCGCGAGCCCGTCGCCCGGCGGTTCCGTGTCCCGGAGATCGAGAATATCGCCGGCCTGAGCGAGGACCGCTACGGGCGGCTGTGGATCGGCCACAACAACGGGGTTTCGGTTTATGACCATAACGACGGATTTTTCTGCAACTACGTCTGCGAACTCAATGACAATGCGATACTCAACACCGTGATCTGCATTTTCCGGACCCGCCGGCAGGATATGCTGCTGGGGACCTATTTTTCGGGGCTGTTCCGGGTCGGCAACCTCGATTCGGGCGTGGAATACTACACGCTGGGTACCTCCGGGCCCTCGCTCCGCACCCGGAACGTCGCGGCCAACGGCATACAGCGCGATGCGCAGGGCAACTGGTGGGTCTCCACCAACAGCGCGGGAATCAGCGTGCTCGATCCGTCGGGAGGATTCCTGCGGCGCATATCGAGCCGCAATGCGGACATCAACGACAATATCCTCTGCCTGCAGCGCGACCTCCGCGGGAATCTGTGGGCGGGGTCCCTCGCCAGCGGTCTCTACCGACTTGCTCCCGACGGCCGCATCCGCCACTATACCAACCATGCCGGCGATACCGCGTCCATTTCGAGCGGAAACATTCTGCTGTTGTGTCCGCTCAATGCCGATACGCTCTTCGTGGCTACCGATAAGGGAATCGACATTTACCGCTATGCGACCGATTCGTTCGAGTCCGTCTGCAAACGCGGCAAGGAGGAGTATGCCTTTTACGACGCCCAGATCCAGGGCGATAGGATCTGGTTCGTCAATTTCTGTTCGGTGCTCTGTTACGACCGCCGGCGGGGACGGATCGAGGAATACCGGCTCCCCGAGACCGATGCGCGGCCTTACTTTCAGTGCGGCTGGGTCGACGGCGGAGGCTGTCTGTGGCTGGGGACGACCAAAGGCGACGTATGGCGGTTCGGGGAGGGGCGTTTCACTCCGGCCGTGCAAAACCATCCGCAGATCAACGGCGGAATCGCCGGCATGCGCGGCGACGCCTCCGGCAACCTGTGGCTGGCGGCCGGGAACGACCTCTTCCGGCTCGACACGGCCCGGCGCCTGCGCCGGTTCAGCCTTGCCAAAGGTATGGGCGTCAACGAATTCAATGTCCGTTCCGGGTATGTGGGCCGCCAGGGAGAGATCTGCTTCGGGACGACGAACGGCCTGGTCTGCTTCTGGCCCGCCAAACTCGAAAGCGGCCTCCTGCAGCAGCCGACGCTCTTCATCTCCGGGTTGAAGCTGTTCAACAAACCCGTGGAGATCGGGGGCGGCGTGCTGAAACTCCCCGTCAACGATACGCCGCGGATCACGCTGGCCCATAAGCAGACTTTCCTGACTTTCGAAGTCTCCGTGATCGACTACGACATCTATCGCACGGCGCCCTATTCGTGCCGCTACCGGCTGGAGGGTTTCGACGACGACTGGTACGAACTGGGGCCGCAGGGCGAAATCACCTACACGGGACTGCCCACCGGACGCTACGACCTGTCGGTGAGGCTGGTCGCGGACGACGGCGGGGTGCTGGCCGAAAAGCGGATCGCGCTTCGGGTCCGGCCGCCCGTGCTGCTCAGCGGATGGATGATCGCGCTCTACCTGCTGGTGCTGGGGTTTGTCGTCTGGCAGTTCGTGCGGCTGGTGCGGCGTCAGCGCCACGCCCGGGAGCTGGTCGAGCAGGCCCGCCGCGAACGCGAGACCCGCGACCGGATCAATGCCATGAAACTCGATTTTTTCAGTTGCATCTCCTATGAGTTCAAGACGCCGCTGTCGGTGATCTCGACCCTGCAGGACAGCGTGCTGCCGCCGCCGGACGGCGATGCGGGGAGCGATCCGGCGATTTTCCGCCGCAACATCGAACGGCTCGACTTCCTGGTCGATCAGCTGCTTGATTTCCGCAACATCGAGTCGCGCAATATCTCGGTCTCGATCCGCAAATACGACCTGGTGCCTTTCCTGCGCAATATCTACGAAACGTTCGTGCCTCTCTACAACCGCAAGCAGATCGCGCACGGATTCCACGCCGGGGTGGAGTCGCTGCCGATGCTTTTCGACGCCGCCAAGATGGAGATGCTGGTGGGCAACCTGCTGGACAACTCCTTCAGATCTGTGCAGCCGGGCGGCGAAAGCACGCTGAAAATCACGTTCGACGGACGGCAGGCCGTCGTCGAGCTGTTCAACAGCGGTCCCTGCCTGACCGACGAGCAGAAGAAAGCCATTTTCCAGCCTTATAATTCGGCGGGACTGCCCAACGGCGGTGTCGGACTGGCCTTGGTGAAGAGTATCGCCCGGCTGTTCGATATCCGCCTGTCGGTGGAGTCGCTGCCGCAGCGGGGCAACCTCTTCCGGATGGAGATGTCCGTCGGGCAGGATGACGGGGCCGAGCCCGAACGGCCCGACGCCGCGACGGGCATCGTCGGGCGGATCGTCGACAACACGAGCTATTTCGAGGATGTCTCCCAGCCCCGGTTCCTCGATGCCGAGGGGCACCGCAAGTTCCGCATTCTGCTCGTCGAGAACGACGCCGATTCGAAACGGGTGCTGGAAAAACGGCTCCAGAAACATTTCCACGTGTCGAGCGCCGCGACGGGCGACGAAGCGCTGCTGCTGCTCAAGTCCCAGAGTATCGACGTGGTGATCAGTGATATGCAGCTTTCCGACACGAACGGATTCGACCTGTGCGGCATGATCAAGAATTCGAACCGCACGCGTCATATCCCGGTGATCCTGGAGGGTTTCGAACTTTCGGGCGAGAACCGCATCCGGGCGCTGCAATGCGGCGCCGACGCCATGTTCCGGAAGCCGATCAACCTGCAGGAACTGTTCCTGCGGCTGAACAACCTGCTGCGGACGAAGGACGTGCTGCGCGACTACTACATGACGGCGGGCCGTGTCGGGATCACGACCCCTGAACTGAACAACACCGACGAACGGTTCATTCTCTCGGTGACGGATTATGTCCACGCCCACCTCGACGATCCGGGGCTGTCGGTCAACGAACTGGCGCGGTTCGCGCATATCAGCCGCACGCAGCTGTATCTCAGCATCAAACGGCTGACCGACCGGACGCCTTCGGACTTCATCCTGCAAATCAAGATGCGTGAGGCGGCCGGGTGGCTGCAAACGACGGCGATGACCGCATCGGAAATCTCGTATAAACTGGGTTACTGCAATCCGAATCATTTCAGCCGCCAGTTTAAGGAACATTACGGCGTTTCGCCCGGCGAATACCGGCGCCGGTACGCGAAGTCCGGGGCGTGAGGCTGCGGCCTCACGCCGTGCGGATCAGCACTTTGCGGTCGGAAGCGGACAGCCGGTGACTTTCCTGTAGAAGAGGCGGAAGCACCGCTCCGACGGGAAGCCCAACAGCCGGGCGACTTCGCCGGCGGACCGGCCCGCCTTGTCGAGCAGCCGTCTGGCGGTTTCGAGACGCAGGAACTGCACGTATTCGGCGTGGCCGTACCCCTTTTCGAATCGCAGCAGGCTCCCCAGATAGGCCGGGGAGAGGCCCGTTTCCGCGGAGCTCAACTCGTCGGAGGGCTCTCCGTCGGTCCCGAGCCGTCCGGACTCGATCCAGCGGGTCACGAACGTTTCGTAGCGGGTCAGGAGCGGGCGGGCGGCGAGTTCGCGCGTGATGAACTGCCGTTCGTACATCCGCGCGCAGTGGTCGAGCAGCAGCCCGATCTGCTGCGCCAGCACCCGGCAGCTGAACAGATCCTCCCGGCGCAGGGTTTCCCGGCGGATGTCCTCCATGCAGTCGGTGACGATCCGTGTTTCGCAGGCCGCCAGATGGAGCATTTCCGCAGGCAGGTACCGGAAGAAGGCATATTCGACGACCGTGCGGTCGAGCCCCGTGCACCGGAAACGGGCGGGGTCGAAAGCCAGCGTCCGTTCGACCGGGCAGCGGGCCGCCGCCGCGAAGACCTCCGCCCGCCCGGGGGCGAGGAACAGCAGCGTGGCATGTCGGAAGTCATAGGTGCCGCGGCCGAAAGCCGATACGTCCGTGCCGCCGTCGACCAGCGCGATGACGTGGTATCCCGCGGCACAAAGCCCGAGAGGATACGCGCCGGAATTCGGAACGTCGGTATATAGGATCGGTTCGTACATTCGGATGGAGCCGTTGACGGGGCAAATATAAGTCAATCTTTCCGGGACTCCGTCGGCGAAGCGCCCATATCCGTAATCGGGGTACGATTATCCGGGAAAGAGGTAAGGCGGCGCACTCCCTGCAACGAAAAACGCCCGGCGAGGGGCGTTTTCCGGAATCCGCGGGGTGCGGATCAGCTCTGATTTCGGAACTCGACGGGAGTGCAGCCGACAATCCGCTTGAACATCCGGCTGAGGTGCTGGGGATACTGGAATCCCAGGTCGTAGGCGATCTGGCTCATCGTCCTGTCCGACGACAGCAGCGAATCCTTGGCCCGTTCGATGACCTTGTTCTGGATATATTCCGAGGCGGTCTGGCCTGTCTGCCGGCGGATCATGTCGCCGAAATAGTTGGCCGAAAGGAATACCTTGTCGGCGAAATACCTCACGGTCGGCAGCCCCTCGCTCTGCGGGGCGTCGCTGTCGAAATAGTCGTTCAGCAGTTGTTCGAAGCGCACGACGATGTCCCGGTTGACCTCGCTGCGGGTCGTGAACTGCCGTTCGTAGAAACGCATGCAATAGTCCAGCAGCAGTCCGATGTTGGCCGTTATCAGGCGTCGGCTGTGCTTGTCGATGGCGTGTTCCAGCTCGGCTTCGATCTTGTGCAGGCAGTCCGTCACCGTCCGCCGCTCCTCCTCGGAGAGGTGCAGCGCCTCGTTGGTCTCGTAGGAGAAGAACGAGTAGTTGCGGATCTCCGCCCCGAGGGCCGTTCCGCGGATGAGGTCGGGATGGAACAGCAGTCCGCGGGCCGCCGGACGCACGTCGGGCGGCATCACCACGTCGGCGACCTGCCCCGGGGCGAAGCAGACCACCGTGCCGTCCTGGTAGTCGTAATACTGCCGCCCGTAGCGGATGTTGCCGCAATGCACGTCCTTGAGGAAAAGCGCGTAGACCCCGTAGTTGAACCACGCCCGGGTGGGCCAGGTCGTCGCCTTCGAGAGATCGACGACGCTTACCAGCGGATGCCGTGTTTCCAGTCCGTAGAGTTTGTTGTAGCGGTCGATGCTGTCTATTTTGAGGATGCCCTCTTGTCTGTTCTCGTTCATGGCCTCGGTTTTTATCCGATACAAATATAACATCTGTTTCCGGTTTGCCGAACGCTTCGGGTCCGGAATCCGTAATCGGGGTACGAATATCCGTAATCCGTATGAGTGCCGGGGCCGCAGCCCGGGCGTCAGTGGAAAAGCCGGTAGCCGACGATGATCGAGCCGCGCATGTGCAGCATCTTGTAGTCGAAGTATTTGGTATCGTTCCGGAAGATGTCCAGAAAACCCATGCTCACGCGGATGCCGATGTTCAGGCGGTTGTAGAGCGTGTGCTCGTAACCCACCGTCACGCCGGCGTCGAAGTCGCGCAGCGAGGAGGTGAACGACATGTTGATCGGCTCGCCGCCCTTCTCGATGATGACCTCCACCTTGTCCGGTTCGCCGCCCGAATACCCCTTCGTGGCCAGCGTTTCGAACTCCGCCTTCAGGTTGTAGGCGAAGTAGCCGCCGAAAAGCAGGCGCGATACGTGGTTGCTGAAGGTGTATTTGGCGTAGAACGGCACCTCGAACATCGTGAACGACATGTCCATTTTGGCCGTGCCCGTATAATACTGGAGCAGTCCGGCCTCCTGGTCTTCGTATTTCTGGTTCGAGACGCGGGCGTCGGCCTTCATCCCCACGGTCTTGTAGATGAGGTTGGCCCCGAGGCTCCAGCGGTCGTGGAGGCGGAATTCGGCGAAGACGCCCATGTCGAGGTTCAGCTGCGGATAGGGGTTGAACGTGCTGGGAATATACCTGAACGGCACGGGAATGGCGCCGCCGATGTCGGTGCCGATCAGGACGCCCGCGCGGAAGATGTTGCGGTCCGACGAGATCAGTTTCCGGCGGGCGGGTTTCAGTTCCTCGGTCCGGGCGGACGTTTTCGCTGCTTTCGCCGTTTTCGCCGACGAATTTTCCGCCTGGGCGGCAGGGCCCGAGAGCAGGGCGAGGGAACAGTAAAGGATGGCGATATGTTTGGGTTTCATAACTTGCTGCTGTAATTAATAATTGATCACGAAACGGTCTACCGTGAGTTTGCTGCCGATCGCGCCGATGAACTTGTCGCCGTCCTTGCTCGACGACATCACCACGGCGATATGCGTCGGCTTGACGTCGGCGTACTGCGGGTCGTATACCATCGGGAGCGTCACTTTCGACCACTCCCTGTAGGGGTTGTTCGCCCCGTCGATCACGAGTTCGGCACGGCCCAGGACGGTGATGTTTTCGGCGCCTTCCGATCCGTCGTAGTCGATGGCTCCGCTGCCGTTCCACTGCAGCAGCTCCACCCAGATGTGGGCCTTGTCCACGCCGTCGATGTCATGGATCGAGTATTTGCCTTTGTCGTCGGCCGTCGCCTGCTTCATCTGGGCTCCCGGGACGTATTTCAGCTCCATCGAGAACGATGCCGGACGGGCCGTGTAGGGAATGCCGAACTTGGTCATCCTGCGCGGCTGGGTGATGTAATTGATGTTGAGGTTGAACAGGCCCGTATAGAGCGTTCCGGACGCGACGACGTAACCTTTGAATACCGTATTTTGTTCGGAGGTGGTCATTTCGGCGGCCAGCGTGCCGTCGGCCCGTTCGACGGGCATGGTTCCTTTGACGCCCATGCCGATTATGGTCAGGTTGGCCGTGCCCCATCCGTAGCCGGCGCCGGGCGTCGGGTCGATGGTGTAGGTGCCGCCGTTGATGTTTTTGAATTCGCCCCAGAGTTCGAAATCGCTGTTGTCGATCTGCACGTCCACGGGCTTGTCGACATAGACCGTCCAGGTTTTCGTCACTTCCTCGTCCTGCGACGTGACGGTCAGCGGTATTTCGTGGTTATAGTTGTTGACGGTCAGGATGCCGTTCTCCAGCCCGGTGACGGAGGCGTTGTCCGATGCCGCGATCGAGACGGTCGCATAGAACGGCGGCACTCCTTCGACCTCCATCCGGATGCGGCTGGTCTCCGGTTACCGCGGTGAGCGTACCGCCCGTGAACTTGCCGACGAGGAAGCTGGTGATGTCCGCCGTGTGGCCCTTGGCGTCCGATTGGAGGTCGATGGTCCACTGCTGTTCGGTTCCGTCCTCGGCGCGCACCGTGAACGTTTTGGACGAGGTCAGCGACTCGAACGTAAGCGGAGTGCCGTAATCGGCGATCTCCTGCTGGACGACGGTCGCCGACGGGTTGCCCAGCTTCATGATCTTGTTGGTCAGCGTGAGCGGGAAGGCTTTGGGCCCGGCCGTGATCTTCAGCGTGATGCGATGGTTGTTATTGTCTGCGACGACCGATGTCGACGACAGCTTCATCCGGTTATCCTTCGAGGTGTACGCATACGAGAAGTTCGAAATGTCGGTGTCCGAAGACGCTGCGGCGTTCTTGTCCTTGAGGTAGAGCGTCCAGCTGCGGCTCTGCTGGCCGTTGGAGGTTTTGACCGTGATTGTCGTCGTATTCGTGACGTAGGTGTGGCTCGACGATTTCGCGGTGCTGGTCGCCCCCTCGGGGAGTTCCAGCGTGAAAGCGAGCTTCAGGCCGATCTTCTCTTTCGGGTCGATGGCCGTGCCGTCGGTCCTTCCGACCGGGACGGTGATGCGGCTGTTTTCGTGGTCGATCTCCACCCGGTCGGTATCCACGGCGATAACCTCGTTGCCCGGGGTGCTCGAATAGGTCGTGATGGCCAGGCCGAGCATGTCGGTGTTCAGTTCCGGGGCGAGGGCGATCGTCCAGCTCTTGGCCAGCCCCGACAGTTTGTCCACGATCCAGACCTGCTTGGTGTCGGAGTAGGATTCGAAAGTGTAGCTGCCGTCGGCCGGAGCGCCTGCGAGCAGGGAGTTGGCATGGACGGGCAGATCGATGACCGCCTTGACGGGGAATGTCACCGTGCGGGCTGCCGGACGGACCATCAGGTTGAGGCGCCCGCCGATAGCCGACGAGGCTTTGAACTCCGTGCGGGCCTCGACGAACCGGACCTGGTCCGAGCGGAATCCGACCGCCGGAGCGAGGGGCGTCAGGCGTTCGACCTGGTCCGCGCTCAGTTCGCTCGTCTCCGAGTTGTCTTTTGCAGCCACGATTGCCGAACGGAAGGTCCAGGTTTTCGTGAGACCGCTGGCGGCTTCGACGGTGTATTTCATCGTGCTCTCCTTCTCTTCGAAGGTGAGGGTCTCCGCGGGAGTATCCGCGCCGTCGGCCCAGTCGGCGCCGTCGGCCAGCGTGAAGTCCGGCACGAACGTCAGCGGATAGGCCGCGGTGCCCAGCGCCTGGAAGACGATCTCGGAGTTGATCCGGTCGATGCGGGCATACGGTGCGGCCAGCATCTCCGATCCCTCTGCGGCCGTGACGCCGACCCGGGCGATTTCGGCCGATTCGTTCGACTGGGCGTCGACGATCTGCAGTTTCCAGCGCGTGGTGGCGCCGCTGGCCGCTACCGTATAGAGTTCGCGGATGTGGTTCCGGTTGTCGAAAGTGAACTCTTGGCCTTCCCCGTCGAACCCGAGGATCTGCTTGCATCCCGGTTCGGTCCTGACATCCACCGAGATCGTGATGGGAAAGAGATATTTGCCGTAAACGAGCGGCAGTTCGATGACTTCGCCTTTGATGACGGGCCGGTCGAAAATTACGCGGTCGGGATCGGCCGTGAGGATGGAGAGCTCCTCCACCCGGGCCGAGTCGCTCAGTTGCTCCACCTTTTCACACGATGGGAGCCATGCGCCCGCGGCAATCACCGGGCACAGGATGCGAAGTAAACGGAAAGTCATGGATGTCATATTCAAAATTTCTGTTATGGCTCCGCAGCGGAATTTATTCCGGCCGTCTGCGGGGTATTGCACGTTCGGCAAATCGGGGCAAAGGTACCGACTATCCCTTGTAAAAACAACCTCGAAAGTCCGAATTTCAACGAACCGAGGTTTTTTCATCACGAACAGGAATGTGATCCCTGAATAAAGGCGGATCGTTTTTTGTTTATGATGCAGGGCGTTTTTGTTTACGGCGGGTGCCGGCTGACAATTATTTGTCCGTCCGGTAGGCGGTGGGGGTAAGGCCGGTGTGCTCCTTGAAATATCTGCCGAAGAACGACTGGTTGGGGAAACTGAGGGAATAGGCCACCTCCTGAATGCTCATCGTGGAGTATTTCAGGAGGTTTTTGGCTTCGAGCACGACACAGTCGTCGATCCATTCCGAGGCCGTGCGGCCTGTCGTCTTGCGGATGATCGTCGTCAGGTATTTGGGCGTCAGATGCAGCTGCGCGGCGTAGAACCCCACCGAGCGGTGCTGCATGTAGTGTTTGTAGAGCTCGTTCATGAACTGGTTGAAATACTCTTCGTTGCGGCTGCGGGCCGAGGCGGGCAGGACGGCCGCCGCCGTGATGTGTCGGTCGATGATGCGGCAGACCTTGTAGGCCAGCGTGCGGATGACCGAACGCATGATTTCGTCGGAATAGAGGTCCGTGCGCGAAGCGGACCCTTCGGCGTCGATCTCGGCGAACGACCGCGTGATGCCGTTCCACTCCTCCCCGGTCAGCCGCAGGCAGGGCTGCTCCTCGACGCAGAGGAACAGCCGCGACAGCAGTTTGAAGTCGATGTTGATGCGCCGGATGAACTCCTCCTCGCACATCACGGCGTAGACCGAGGATTCGCGCCCGACGGACTCCACCTGCAGGATCGAGCCGGGGAGGTGTACGAAAAGCGTCCGTTCCTCCAGCGTGTGATGGCGCAGCCCCGAGGTGAAGGTGATCGAACCTTTGGAACAGAAAACGATCGCAAAGGCGTTCAGGCGGGTCGGGTAGCGGAACAGGTCGATGTTGAATTCGTCCGTCACGTTGACGCGCGAAGCGATCACGCAGCCGTCGTAATAGAGGTCTCCCGGGCGCAGGGCGTTGGCTTCGAGCAGGGTGGCGAGCGAGAAACTCCGGATGTCCTTTTCGTTCATTTTGCTATCGGTTTTTCCGCAAATATAGCAATTCGTGAAACGGATTTTCTCCGAAAAGTACGAAATCGAACCAATCGACGAACATAACCGACACGGCGGCCTTTTTCCGAAGTGCCTAAAAGGAGAACTTTGCATCGAAAAAACACGGAATGTATGAAACGAACGATCCTTGCAGCCGCGCTGCTTATGGCCGCGGGCTGTTCTTCTCCCAAAAAGGTCCGGACGGTCGATCCGCTGCGGGTGGCGACCGTCGCCGCCGCACCTTCGGCCGACGCCGGAGCCGCGGTTTATGTCGGCACGATCGAGGAGGAGGCTTCGGCCTCGCTGAGTTTTCCCGTTCCCGGGACCGTCGCCCGCACCTTCGCGGACGAGGGACAGCGCGTGCGGCAGGGACAGCTGCTGGCCGAACTCGATCCCACGTCGGCGCGCCGGACCTTCGAAGCCGCCGAAGCGGCTCTGAACCAGGCGAAGGATGCCTGTGCGCGCCTGCGGCAGCTTTACGACGCCGAGAGCCTGCCCGAAATCCAGTGGGTCGAGGCGCAGACGCGGCTCCGCCAGGCCGAGTCGGCCTTCGGGATCGCCCGGAAAAACCTCGAAGACTGCTCGCTCAGCGCACCTTTCGCGGGCGTCGTCGGACGGCGTCAGGCGTCGGCCGGGGAGAATGTGCTGCCGGGTGTTCCGGTGATGACGCTGCTGCGGATCGGGAACGTCAAGGTGCGTTTCTCGGTGCCCGAGCAGGAGATCGCCGGGCTCGGTGCGGACAGCCGCATCGGGGTCGTCGTCGCCGCGCTGGGCGACCGGACGTTCACGGCCGGGCGGATCGAGAAGGGCGCCGTGGCCAACCCCGCATCCCACACTGCCGATGTGCGGGCGGCGCTTCCGAATGCCGGGGGCGAGCTGCTGCCGGGCATGGTGTGCCGTGTGACGGTCTCGCCGGCGGGGGCCGCCGAGGAGATCGTCGTGCCGGTGCGCGCCGTGCAGCAGGCCGGCGACGGCAGCCGGTTCGTCTGGACGGTGCGCGGCGATTCGGCCGTGCGCACGGCTGTCACGACGGGGCGTCTGGTGAACGACGGCATCGTGCTGGCCGGAGGCGTCGCGGCGGGCGACCGCATCGTGGTCGACGGCATGCAGAAGATCGGCGAAGGCAGTAAAGTGACGGAGCGATGAGCAGTTCGAACAACGTGATCGCCTGGTCGATGCGCAATTTCCGCATCACCTTCCTGCTCGTCGGATGCCTTTTCGTGTTCGGCATCTACGGGCTGGTGCGCATTCCTAAACAGGAGTTTCCCGAATATACGATCCGGCAGGGCGTCGTCGTGGGCGTCTATCCGGGCGCCACGAGCGAGGAGGTCGAGGAGCAGCTGGCCGGACCGCTCGAGCAGTTCCTGATGACCTACAAGGAGGTGAAGCGTCCGAAGACCACCTCCACTTCGCAGAACGGCATGTGCTATGTGATGGTCGAGCTGGAGGACAATGTGAACGACAAGGACGAGGTCTGGTCGAAGATCAAGCACGGACTGGCGTCGTTCAAGATGCAGCTGCCCTCGGGCGTTGCGGCGCTCGTCGTGAACGACGATTTCGGCGACACCTCGGCGCTGCTCGTCACCCTCGAATCGGATACGCGCTCCTACCGCGAGCTGAAAGGCTATATGGACGACCTGAGCGACCGCCTGCGGCGCATCGAGTCGGTTTCGAACCTGCGTCCCTACGGCGTGCAGGCGGAGCAGATCTCGGTCTATGTCGACCGCGAACGGCTGGCGGCCTACGGCATCGGCGAGAAGGTGATCTCCGCGGCGCTGGCCTCGCAGGGGTTCACTCCGCTGGGCGGCACGGTGAGCAGCGCCGAGACCGAAACGCCGATCCACGTCGCGCCCGCGCTGGCCGGGGAGCGGGAGGTCGCCGAGCAGATCGTCTGGAGCGATCCCGAGGGCCACGTGCTGCGCGTGAAGGATGTGGCGCGCGTCGTCCGCGAATACGACGATCCGGACAGCTACGTCCGCAACAACGGCCATCGCTGCGTGCTGCTGTCGATGGAGATGCGCGCCGGGTTCAACATCGTGGAGTACGGCCGGGAGGTGGACGAAGTGCTGCACGCCTTCATCGAGGAGGAGCTGCCCGCCGATGTCCGGGTGCAGCGCATCGCCGATCAGGCCAAGGTCGTCGGGGACTCCGTGCGCGGGTTCCTCCGCGACCTGTTCGTCGCCATGGCCATCATCATCGCTGTGATGATGCTGCTCTTCCCGCTGCGGTCGGCCGTCGTCGCGGCCATCACCATCCCGCTCTCCACGTTCATCTCCGTTGGCGTCATGTACCTGTGCGGCATCCCGCTCAATACGGTGACGCTGGCCGCGCTGGTCGTCGTGCTCGGGATGATCGTCGACAATTCGATCGTGGTGATCGACGGCTATCTCGACTACCTCGGGCGGGGCCATTCGCGCTGGTATGCCGCCGTGGAGAGCGCCCGGGAGTTCTTCCCCTCGCTGCTGCTGGCCACGGTCTGCATCTGCATGATCTTCTACCCGATCCTCTTCACGATGAAGGGCATGTTCCGCGACTTCCTGACCTTCTTCCCGTGGACCGTCACCATCAACCTGATGGTTTCGCTGCTGCTGGCCGTGCTGGTCATCCCGTTCCTCGAAATACTCATCATCCCCCGGGTGCAGCCGCGCAGGGAGGGCCGCAAATCCTTTACCGACCGGGTGCACGACCGCTACCGCCGGGTGCTGGCGTGGACTTTCCGCCACGGCTGGCTCACGATCTCGGCGGGCATCGCTTCGGTGATCGTGTCGCTGCTGATCGTCACGCAGCTCAAATTCCGCATGGTGCCGTTCGCCGACCGCGACCAGTTCGCCGTGGAAATTTACCTGCGTCCCGATACGCCCCTGGAACGCACGGCGGCCGTCGCCGACTCGGTCTGCCGGGTGCTGCATGCCGACGAACGGGTGAAGTCGGTCACCTCGTTCGTGGGGTGTTCGTCGCCGCGCTTCCAGATGAGCTACGCCCCGCAGATCGCGGGCAAGAACTACGCGCAGTTCATCGTCAACACCGCGTCGGTCGGCGATACGGAGGCCATTCTCGACGAGTACGCCGACGCCTGGGCCGAGCGTTTTCCCGAAGCCTACGTCAAGTTCAAACAACTCGACTACCAGAACGTTCCCTCGCTCGAATTCCGCTTCTACGGCAGCGACATCGACTCGCTGCGCACCGCGGCCGACGGGCTGATGGCCCGCATGCGGCGGATGCCCGAACTGGTGTGGGTGCATTCCGACTACGAGGACCCGCGCGCGATCGTCGACGTGCGGCTCGATCCCGTCACGGCGCCCCAGCTGGGCATCACGCGGACGCTGGCGGCCGTCAACCTGGCGCTGGCCGCCGGGGACGTGCCCGTGGGGGCGGTCTGGGAGGGCGACTACAAACTGCCCGTCGTGCTGAAGAACGATGCGCGGCAGGGCGAACGGTCGCTGGCCGACATCGGCGACACCTACCTCTCTTCGCCCGTACCGGGGGTGAGCGTACCCCTGCGGCAGGTTGCCTGCGTGGAGCCCGTGTGGAGCCAGTCGAAGATCGTACACCGCAACGGCATGCGCTGCATCACCGTTTCGGCGGACCTCAAACGCGGCGTCAACGCGATGCGGATGACTTCGCGGATCGACGAGGCGCTGAAAAACGAGATCGCGCTTCCGGCAGGCGTGGAGACCGAATTGGGCGGCGCCCGCGAGTTCGACGCCGAAACCCTGCCGCCCATCGCGCAGGGACTGGCCATCTCGCTGGTCATCATCTTCTTCTTCATACTCGTGAACTTCCGCAAGTTCGGCATCACGCTGGTCATCATGGCCGCCATGTCGCTGTGCCTGTTCGGGGCGATGGTCGGGCTGTGGATCGCCGACTTCACCATCGGGCTCACCTCGGTGCTGGGATTCATCACCCTGCTGGGCATGATCGTCCGCAACGTGATCCTGATGTACCAGCACGCCGAGGACAAGCGCAAGGTGTGCCGTTGGTCGGCCCGCCTGGCCGCCTACGACGCCGGCAAGCGCCGCATGGTCCCGATCTTCCTCACGACGGCCACCACGGCCGTGGGCGTCGTGCCGATGATGCTGGGCGGCAGTACCTTCTGGGCCCCGGTGGGCCTCACGATCTTCGCCGGGGGCATCGGTTCGCTGATCCTCGTGGTGACGATCCTTCCGGTTCTCTATTCGAAAATCTACAAGTGATGAAAAAGACGTTCATCTATCTGCTCTCTGCGGCTTTCGCGCTTCCGGCGGGAGCCCGGACCCTTACGCTCGACGAATGTCGCGCCGCGGCCCTCGAACACAACCGGACTTTGCAGAACTGCCGTTTCGACCTCGAAGCAGCTCTCCAGACCCGCCGCGAGGCGTTCACCAACTATTTTCCGCAGATTTCGGCCACGGGAGGCGTATTCCAGGCCCAGCACGGGTTGGTGCAGGCCGACTTCGGCATGACCGTTCCGCAGCTGGGGACGATGAACCTGCCGCTGTCGATGGTCAAGCGGGGCCTTGTGGGCGGCATCACCGCCGTGCAGCCCGTCTTTGCGGGGCTGAAGATCGTCAACGGCAACAAGCTCGCCCGGCTGGGCGAGGAGGTCGGGCGGCTGCAGCTGCGGAAGACTGAGGCCGAGGTCCGCGAACAGACCGACGCTTACTATTGGCAGGTCGTCTCGCTGCGCGACAACCTCTCGACCATCGGGGCCGTGGAACGGCAGCTGGAGGAGATCCGGCGGCAGGTCGAACTTTCGGTCCGGGCGGGTCTCGTGACCTCGAACGACCTGCTGCGCGTGGAGCTGCGGCAGCAGGAGATCGCGTCGAACCGCCTGAAGGTCGAAAACGGACTGAAGGTGTCGAAAATGCTGCTGGCCCAGCATATCGGCGTCGATTGGCGCGGATTCGACGTGGCGAATGCCGCGTTCGGCGAACCGGAGGCTCCCGCCGCCTACTATGGTCCGGTCGAGGAGGCGCTCGACCGCCGGGCCGAATACCTGCTGGCCGAGAAAAACGTCGAGGCGCAGAAGTACCAGAAGCGCCTGGAACGCGGCAAACGTCTGCCGACGGTGGGCGTGGGGGCCGGGTACCTCTATTATAATGTCACGGACAAGGACGTGGACGACGGGCTGATCTTCGCGCAGGTCTCGGTGCCGATCTCCGACTGGTGGGGCGGCGCCCATGCGCTGAAAAAGGCACGCATCCGCGAGCAGCAGGCCGAGAACGACCGGCAGCAGGCCCGGGAGATGCTCGCCGTGGAGATCGAGCGGACGTGGAGCGAAGTGGTGGAGGCCTATGCGCAGATCGAACTCATGCGGCGTTCCGTGGCCTCGGCCGCCGAGAACCTGCGGCAGAACCGGAATTTCTACCGGGCCGGAACGGCTCCGCTGACCGACCTGCTCGACGCCGAGACGCTCTACACCCGGAGCCGCAACGATTTCACCGCGGCATGCGCCGCCTACCGCACCTCGCTGGCCCGGTACATGCGTGTGACGGGCCGGTGAAAAAAGCCTCGCCTGACGGCGGGGCTTTTTCGTGTTCGGTCATTCCACGAACCGCCGGGTCACGCGCCAGCGCTGCATGAGCCATACCGTGAGCCAGCTCGCCGCGAAGGCTCCGCAGGCGATCAGCGCGATGCGCACCAGCGCCGGGAGGCCCGGAATCCGCTGCACGAGGTCGTAACCCGCCTGCACGAAGATGAAGTGACAGAGGTAGATGCCGAACGTGGCGCCCGCCAGCCGCGAAAGCCATGCGCGGGGCCGTGCGGCGGCTTTCTGCACGAGGATGAAGACCGGGGCGGTCATCAGGAAGACGTTGATGCCGGCGAAATACCAGACGATCTCCAGGTAGGCGTAGTTGCCCGGGAACGCCCGCTGCATCATCACGTAGCCCGCTCCCGTTATGAGGTAGCCGACGAGGAAAGCCGGGATGCAGATGCCCAGCGTTTTGCGCCAGCTCCACGCGGGCGGGAATTTCACGAGGTAGAAGGCCAGTACGAGGTAGCCCGCGAAGCCCGAAACGTAGTGGAAGGTCCCGAATTCGTTCCAGTCGCAGACGCCGAAGAGGCCCATGTTGCCGTAGTTGCCGGCGTAGCCCAGCGCCGGGGCGAGCATCTTCGCGTAGGGCAGCAGCAGCGTCACTCCCCAGATGCCGAGCACGATCCGCAGGTCGCGCCGCGAGGCCCGTTCGAGCCACGCGCTCAGGATCGGCAGGATGAAATAGAGCCCCAGGAGCATGTAGAGGTACCAGAGCGGGGTGGTGTCGTAGGTGAAGTTGAAAACGAAGGTCCACATCTTGCGGAGCGTGGCTTCCCCGGTGAACAGCGCGGGGTCGATCGACGGACTGGCCGTGCCGACGCATCGCATGTAGAGGTAATAGAGTACGGGCAGCGCCAGCGACCAGAAGATGAGCGCCGTGAGGATGCGGCCGATGCGCCGGCGGTAGAAACTCCCGGCGTCGGTCCGCACGGGCAGCAGCAGCACGCCCGACATCATCACGAAGAGCGGCACGCAGGCCCGCACGAGACTGCCGGCCAGCGCCCCTTGCAGAAAGGTCGCGCGGTCGCTGTCGAACACGGCGACGAAGGGGTCGCAGCTGTGGGAAAAGACCACCAGAAAGCAGGCGGTCACACGCAGGAGGTCCACCCAGCCGATGCGTTCGCGTGCCGGGACGTGGAGGTCGGGGAGCCGGTTCTTCATCGACGTTGCGTCTAAAAGGTGTTGCGGCGGATCATCTGGAAGTCGCACTTGACCTTGGAGAGCGATTTTTCGAGGATCATCCGGGCCACCAGCACGCCCATCTGCCGGAAGTCGGTCGAGATGGTCGTCAGGCCGTTGAGGATGATCTCGTTGATCGGCGACTCGTTATAGGAGATGATGCTGATGTCGCGGCCCACGCGGTAGTTCAGTTCACGGGCCCGGCGCACCAGTTCGATCAGTCCCAGGTCGTACTGGCTGTTGAGGATCAGGTAGACCTCCTTCCCGCGGATGATTTCGGGGGTGATCTCCGTGTGGAACTCCACGTCGATTTCGTTGTCGCGGCAGAAACGCGCCACGGCCTCGCCCACCGAAGCGTAATAGAGGCTCGAGGGAAGTGTCACGACGTTGAGTTTCGAATAGCTCCTGAGTTTCTTGAGCCCGTATCCGAGTCCTTCGTAGGCGTCGACGGTGAAGTCCTGGTAGACGGCGCCGTAGTTTCCCGGAAGCTCCTTCATCCAGTGGTCGACCTGGATGAGTTTGCGGTTGGGGATGCGCGTGAGTATCTTCAGCACCCGTTTCTGCGTCGCGGGGTCGAGCGGGAAGTGGGGCGTGATGACGTAGTAGTCGAACAGGTCGAGGTTCTCCTCGACGTAGTATTCCAGCAGGTCGACGTTCTGGTTGTGGAGGCGGATGGTGATTTCGGCCGCGTCGCCGATCTCTTCGGCGAACGAGTTGAAAAGCACCTGCTTGTAGTTGCTCAGCTTGTCGAACAGCACGAGAACGCTCATTTTTTTCGCTACCCCGGCTGCCGAAACATAGAATCCCTTGCCCTGCCTGGCGTCGATAAAGCCCTTGTTCCGGAGGATGGAATAGGCCTTTTTGACGGTCTCCTTCGAGATGTCGAGCATGGCCGAGAGTTCGTTCATCGACGGCAGCAGGCATCCTTCGGCATACTCGCCGCTGCGCACCAGTTCTTCCACCTGCCCCACGATCTGTTTGTAAACCGGGATTTGGCTTTCATGGTCTATTTTAATCTTTTCCGGCATGTCTGTCATTAAAAAGTGAAATAATTGTTGGTTTGTTTGATTTTTTGTGTATATTTGCACCACACTACACAACACCAATCAGAACAAGTACCACACCTCACAACTTTTATGTTGTGTGTTACAAATATATGAAAAAAACCGCTAACCACTTTTGAAAATGAAAAAAACTTTCTTTCTCAGCCTTTTTGGCCTTCTGCTCGCATCGGCTGCCCCTGCACAGCATTGGTCGCTGACCTGGAAAAAGTTGCAGACGGTCTCCCCCGGACTCGAGCAGATCGGTGTGTTGGCGACGGCTTCCGCGCGCGAACTGGACAATCCGCGCTGGTCGGTGGGGTGCGAGTGCCTCGACCGCGAATATGCCGATTTTTCGGCCTACAAACCCTATGTGGGTGAGCTGGGCGTGGGCGCCGCGCGCATTCAGAGCGGTTGGGCCCGCTGCGAACAGAAAAAGGGGAAATACGAATTCGGGTGGCTCGACGAGGCGGTCGACGGACTCGTCGAACAGGGCGTCCGTCCGTGGATGTGCCTCGCCTACGGAAATCCGGTGTACGGAGCCCAGAAGAGCCTCGGGTCGCGCATTTTCACCGACGAGGAGACGCTGCAGGCCTGGGAACGCTATGTGACGGCCGTGGCGCGCCGCTATAAGGGGCGTGTCGGCGAGTGGGAGGTGTGGAACGAGCCCAACCTCCGGGGCGCCGACCAGTCCGCGGCCTATGCCGAACTGCTGATCCGCACGGCCGAAGCCGTCCGCAGGGTCGATCCCGAGGCGGTCATCATCGGTTTCGGGCTTTCGCGCATGCCCCTCGGCTTCACGGGCCGGGTGCTGGACATCGTCCGCGAGCGCGGCAAACTGGGACTTATCGACTATGTGAGCTTCCATCCCTATTACCAGAATCCCGACGACGCCACGCCCGGCATCGAGGCGCTGGCCGGGCTCGTGGCCTCCTACGATCCGCGCATCCGCCTCTTTTCGGGCGAGAGCGGCTGTCCGTCGATCCTCGAATGGGCCCACGCGCTGCGCTACCACGAGTGGAGCGAGTACAGCCAGGCCAAATGGGTCGCACGGCGGCTGGCCAACGATTTCGCACTGGGCATCCGTTCGTCGATCTTCGCCATCGCCGACAACCAGTATCCCAATATGCAGCAGTCGTTCGGACTGCTGCGCACGAACCTGCTGAAACAGGTGGTCTACAAACGGCCGTCGTACCATGCCATGCAGCACCTGGTCAACCTGCTGCACAGCGGGGTGAAACCGGCGGGACGTCCGGCATACAAGGCCAATACGGCCCGTGAGATCGCTCTCGTAGGACTTTCGGACGCCGGCGACAAGCCTATAGGCGTGATGTACTGGTACTCCGACCGCATTCCGGACGACGAACTGGCCTGGGACCGGGTCGAGATGAGCGTCGAGGGGCTTTCGCTGAAAGATCCCGTACTCGTGGACGTCGTCACGGGCCGCGTCTATGACCTGCCGCTGCCCCACGGCAGCCGCGACGCAGGCCGCATGAAGCTCACCGGATGTCCGGTGTGGGACGCACCGATGCTGCTGATCGAACGCAGCGCCGTGCCGTTCCGCGGGGAGGCCGTCGAACGCAAGGCCGCCGGAACCCGTCAGGATATGCTCTATTAACCCGACTTTTTCGATAAGCCGAGTGCAGGGCCGGACGTGACCGGGCTCCGCCGAGGCGAGAAAAGGTGCATAAAACGAACCCATAACCAAATGACAACCGCAACCGTCGGGACGAAAAACCCGAAGTACAAATGGGAGGTGCTGGCCCTGCTGTGGGTCGCCTTTCTTCTGAACCAGGCCGACCGTCAGGTCTTCAACGTGGTGCTTCCGCTCATCCGCGAGGACCTGGGCCTGAGCGATGTGGCCATCGGCTCCATCGCCACGGTCTTCAACCTTTTCTACGCCGTGCTGGTGCCCATCGGGGGATTGGTGGGCGACCGTTTCAGCCGTAAATGGATCGTTACGGGGAGTATCCTGTTCTGGAGCGTGGCCACGATGTTCACGGGCCTCTGCAACGGTTTCGTGATGCTCGTGCTGCTGCGCAGCGTCGCCACGGGCGGCGGCGAGGCCTTCTTCGGACCGGCCAACTATTCGCTGCTGGCGCAGTACCACGACAAGACCCGGGCCTTCGCCATGTCGGTCCATCAGACCGCCTACTACATCGGCATCATCATCAGCGGTTATGCCGCGGGCTATATCGGACAGCTGTGGGGCTGGCGCAGCGCCTTCTACGTCTTCGGCGCCATCGGCGTCGTGCACGGCGTCGTCATGGCCGTGCGGCTGAAGGACAAGAAGGAGCCGGCCGCCGTCGCCGCCGCGGAGGCCGCGGAGCCCAAGCCGCGGCTGACGGAGGGTTTCCGCATGGTCTTCACCACGCCGACGGCCCTGATCCTCACCGTCTGCTTCGCCGGACTGATCTTCGTGCTGACGGGCTACCTCACGTGGATGCCCACCTACCTCTACGAGAATTTCGGCATGGACCTCGCGGGCGCCGGTTTCCACTCGATGTTCTACACCCATCTGTTCGCCTTCGTCGGCGTGCTGCTGGCCGGCCGCCTCTCGGACAAGCTCGGGAGCCTGCATCCCGCATGGCGCATGGCCATGCAGGGCATCGGACTGCTGGCCGCCGTGCCGTTCATCGTCCTGATGGGCAACTCGGCCACGCTGTGGGTCATCTACATCGGCTTCGCCGGCTTCGGCTTCGCCCGCGCGTTCTTCGACGCCAACACCTACACGGTGCTCTACGACGTCATCCCGCCCCGCTACCACTCGTCGGCTTCGGGCGTGATGATCATGACCGGATTCGCCATCGGCGCACTGGCTCCGCTGGTGCTGGGCATGGTGAAGCAGGCTGCAGGGCTGTCGTTCGGCATCTCGATGCTGGCCGTCGTGTGGCTCGTGTGCGGCGCAGTGATGCTCCTGGGAGCCAAATATTTCTATATGAAGGACTATAACAAGATCAGACATGAATAGTAACCTGAAAACCAGAAAAGCGAAAGCAGGTCTGCTGCTCATCGCGTCGCCCCGCTTCAAGATGCTGGGCGAAGGACTCAAACGGGGCACGTATGCCGAACGCAAGGACGCCGATGTGAAAAAGATACTCGGAACGCTGGGATTCCTCGACGTCGTGTTCCCCGGGATCGTCTACGACAAGGAGGAGGCCCTGAACGCCATGGACCACTTCTACATGGAGAAGGTCGACTTCGTCATCGCCGAGTTCCTTTCGTGGTCCGAGGACTTCGCGTGGATTCGCTTCCTGCGCGACATGCCCGAGGTGCCGATCCTCTTCGTCAACGTCGCCAAAGACCACGTTTCGTTCCGCGACACGCTCGACGAGGACGACTTCATCGACTACCTCTGCGCCGGCACGCTCGTCGGTTCGCTCGAAGCCTCCGGATCGGTGCCCCGCACGGGACGCCGCCACGTGAAGGTGGTGATGGGCTCGCGCGAGGAGGTCACCGAGCAGATACGCCTCTTCGCTTCGGCGGCCCGCGCCCGCGCCATTCTCCGCCAGTCGAACCTGGGCCTGCTGGCCAACTACAACGAGGCCATGTGGTCCACCTATATCGACCCGTACGACTTGTTCACCAAACTGGGCCCCGAAATCCGTTTCCTGCCCTATTCGACCTACGGCGAGGTGATCGACGCCGTGAGCGTCAAGGAGCTGCAGACCTACTGCAACGAGCTGACCTCGCGCTACAGGATGATGGACGACGTGGCGCGCGACAAGTTCGAAGCCTCGGTGCGCGCCTCGATCGGCCTGCAGAAGATGGCCGAACGGTCGGACATCGACGTGATGGTCTTCAACGACATCGACCGGGCCATGTTCGAGCTGGTGGGCCTGCGCGCCGGGTTCTACCACCCGTGGTTCAACGACAACTGCTCGGTGCTGGTTCCCGAGGCCGACATCGGCGCGGGTCTCGTCACCTACCTGCTGAAACTGATCTCGGGCAAAAACGTCAACTTCCTCGAACCGTTCCACATCGAGTCCGACTACGGCACCTTCGCCGGCGGCCATGCCGGACCGAACGACCACAACGACCCCGCCTGGCAGCAGAACGTGGTGATCGCCCGCGACGTTCGCTTCGCCAAGACCTCCTATAAATACGCCGGGGCTCCGTTCGCGTGGTACCGCATCTCCCCGGGGCGCAAGACCATGGCGCAGCTGGTCGAGTGCGACGGACGCTACAAGCTGGTCGCCACGCTGGTCGATTCGCTCGAAGGCGACCACATCCTGGCCACCTATTCGCACAGCATCTTCCGCCCGGTGGTTCCCGTCGAGCGGCTCTTCGAGGAGATCCTCAAGATCGGCACCACGCAGCATTTCGCCATCGTCGACGGCGACTACCTGCGCGAGCTGGGCATGCTGGCCGAGATCATGGACTTCGAATATCACGAAATCAAGTAAAAATTATGCTTGAGGCGCTTCGCCCCTCCCTAAGGGAGGGGCGGGGGGGTCAGATTTGTAAACGCGGCGGTACGCCGCGGGGACACCGCCCGAGAGCGAAAAGACAATGAATTTTTAATTAAACCCTTATAAATCGTATTTATCATGAGTTTCATGTATAACCCCTTCCCGTATGACGACCCCCGCGCCGTCAACCGCCCGGCACTCCCGAAGAAGACCGTCGAGGCGGTCGTCGCCGGAACCTCCAAGGCTGCCGCTGCCCTGGCCGGGGAAATCGCTTCCCGCCTGAAAGCCGAGCCCGGCAAAAACGTCGTCGTCGGATTCGACGGCTACGCCACGGCCGACTGGACGCGGATGGTCAACCTGCTTTCGCAGCAGCTGCTGGGCAAAGGGATCGGAGTGGACGTCACGGCCTTTACCGAGGTGCTCAAATCCGAGCAGGAGATCGCCGACATGATTAATCCCAACCTCGAATGGGACACCTCGAAGGACCCGTCGCTGCTGTTCGGACGCCTGATCGAGCGCGGCTACGAGGACCTGTTCGACGCGTCGAAATTCGCGGCGTTCAAGCAGCGCCTCGAAGCGCTTCGGGCCCCTGCCGCCGAAGGGCGCGTGCTGATCGTCTACGGCAGCGGATGCCTGGTCGATGAGGTGCGCGGGCTCTACGACATCAAATGCTATTTCGACGTGACGCCCAAGGAGGCGATCCTCCGCATCCGCCGCGGCCAGTTCGCCAACCTCGGCGACCGGGTGGCCGCCCCGGCCAACCGGGTGATCCGCCGCTGCTACTACGTCGATTTCGAGATGGGCGTGCGTCACCGCGGCAAGCTGCTGCGCGGCGAGCAGCTCGATTTCTACATGGCTTCGGACAGTCCCGACCATATCCACATGCTCCCGATGGAGGCGCTGTCCGACATCTTCCGGGCGCTGGCCGGCTATCCGTTCCGCTGCAAGCCGGTCTATCTGGAGGGCGTGTGGGGCGGCACCTACGTCAAGAAACTCCGCAACCTGCCCGACTCGATGCGCAACTGCGCGTGGGTCTTCGACCTGATTCCGATGGAGGTGTCGATCGTCGTCGAGGCCGGGGACGAAAAGATCGATTTCCCCTACTTCTCGTTCGTGCAGAAGGAGGGCGAGGCCATCATGGGCCGCCCGGCCGTCGAGAAGTTCGGCGGATACTTCCCCATCCGCTTCAACTACGACGACACGTTCCACAGCAACGGAAACATGTCGATCCAGGTGCACTCGGGGGCGAAGTACAACCAGGAGAACTTCGGGGAGCTGGGCCGTCAGGACGAGAGCTACTACGTGGTGGTGGCCGGACAGGACGCCAAGACCTTCGTGGGCTTCCGCGACGGCGCCGACACCGAGCAGTTCATCCGCGACATCAAGCTGGCCGACACCGAATACAAGCCCGTGGACTACCTGAAATACGTCAGCTACGAGGATTCGAAGCCCGGCCTGCAGGTGATGCTTCCCGCCGGGACGATCCACTCGTCGGGCCGCAACCAGGTGGTGCTCGAGATCGGCAGCCTCACGATCGGCTCCTACACCTACAAGCTCTACGACTACCTGCGCGCCGACCTCGACGGCAAGCCGCGTCCCATCCACACGTGGCACGGCGAGCGGACGCTGGCCTACGAGCGCACGACCACCTGGGTGCGCAATAACATCGTCCAGCAGCCCCGCACGGTGCGCGAGGGCGACGGCTGGGCCGAGAAGATCGTCGGCGAGCACGACCTGCTCTACTTCACGCTGCGCCGCCTCGAATTCGAGAAGCGGATCGAGGACGACACCTGCGGCAAGTTCCACGTGCTGACGCTCGTCGACGGCGAACGCATCCGCATCCGTTCCGTCGCACAGCCCGAACGCTATTTCGATGCCGAATACATGGATATGGTCGTGGTTCCCGCGGACATGGGCCGTTACGTGATCGAAAACCTCCGCACGGAACCCATCTGCGTCCACAAAACGATGCTGAAGGATGGGTTCGACAAGGAATAGCTGCCGCCTGCTGCTCGACGTCGGGGGAACGTTCCTCAAATCGGCCGTGGCGGACGCCGCAGGGCGGCTTCTGCCCGGATCGGAGTTCAGCTGTCCGGTCCGTTCGGAGGGCTCGCGCGCGGAGATCGAAGGCTCCCTGGCCACGACGGTGGCCAGGGGCGCGGCCTTCGCCGCGGAGCGGGGGATGGAGCTCGCCGGCATCGGCATCGCCATTCCCGGTCCGTTCGACTATGCGGCCGGCGTCTCCCGCATGACGCACAAGTTCGGCAGCATCTGCGGCGTCGACCTGCGCGGCGTGCTGCACGCGATGCCCGGCGTTCCGGCCGATGCGGAAATCCGCTTCATGCAGGACGTGAACGCCGCGCTGGCCGGGGAGATCGCCCGGGGCAACGCCGCCGGATACGGCGCGTCGGCGCTCGTGTCGCTCGGCACGGGGCTGGGCTTCGCCCTGAGCCGCGACGGACGGGTGCTGTGCAACCCGGCGGGCGGTCCGAAGGTGGTGATCTTCAACCTGCCCTACCGCGACGGCATCCTGGAGGACTACGCCTCGAAACGGGGATTCCTGCGCATCTACGGCGAGCTTGCGGGCCGCACCGACCCGGCGCTGACGGTGGCCGACCTGGGCCGCATGGCCGGCGAGGGGGACGCCCGGGCCCGCGAGACGTTCGCGACGGTCGGGGGCATCCTGGCCGCGGCGCTCCGCGGCCTGCTCGTCGAACACGGCGTCGAATGCCTCCTGCTGGGCGGCCAGATCTCGCGCTCGTTCGCCCATATGGAGGCGGCCCTGCGCGACGGACTGCGCGACGTCGCGGGGCTGACCCGCATCGCACCCGCGGAGCATATCGGCGAAGCCGCCTTCTACGGACTGCTTGCGCAGGCGGACGGCGTTTGCTGACATCCGGGCGTGGCGGAAAACGGATCATTCGTGCGAATGTCGCCGAACCGCCGGGCATATCGGAGTATATAATTGCCTTCATTTTTCTATCTTTGCAGGAGAGGCGGCCGCCTCTCCTGTTTTCGAATCGCTCAGACCATGACCGAGAAACACCGCAGATTCCTGCGCGCCGTGCGCGCTTTCATTCCCCGCGAGCGGGTTTACACCGACTACCTGCGCCGGCTGGCGTGGGGCACCGACGCGGGATTTTACCGCCTCGTTCCGCAGATCGTCGTGCGCGCCGCCGCCGAGGAGGAGATCGTCCGCATCATGCGCACGGCCTCCCGGCTGGGCGTGCCCCTGACCTTCCGGGCCGCGGGCACGAGCCTTTCGGGGCAGGCCGTCAGCGACTCGGTGCTCGTGGTGGCGGGCAAGCATTGGGAGCGCTGCGAGGTGCTCGACGGCGGCCGCGCCGTGCGGCTCCAGCCCGGCGTCGTGGGCGCGCGGGTCAACGAGGTGCTGAAACCTTTCGGATACCGCTTTCCGCCTGACCCGGCGTCGATCCGCAGCGCTATGGTGGGCGGCATCGTGATGAACAACGCCTCGGGCATGAACTGCGGCACCCACGCCAACAGCGATCGGATGCTGCTCTCGGCGCGGCTGGTGCTGGCCGACGGCACGCTACTCGATACGGGCGACGAGGCGAGCCGCCGGGTCTTTGCCCAAAGTCACGGGGCGTTTCTGCGCGCCGTCGAAGCGCTGCGCGACCGGGTCCGCGGCGACGGGGCCCTGACGCAGCGCATCCTGCATAAATACGTGATCAAGAATGTCATGGGGCTGAACCTGCTGCCGCTGGTGCGCTTCGACGATCCGTTCGAGATCATCGCCCACCTCCTGGTCGGTTCCGAGGGGACGCTGGCGTTCCTGGCCGGGGTCACCATGCGCACCGAACGCGAATACGAGCACAAGGCCAGCGCAATGGTCTATTTCAGCGACATCGGCGAGGCGAGCCGCGCCGTCGTGGAGATGCGCAGACTGCAGGACGCCGCCGGGGAGCGCATCGTACACAGCGCCGAGATGCTCGACCGCAAGTCGCTGGCGTCGGTCGGCGACGCGACGGGCGAGGGGCTGACGGCCGTGCTGACCGAGACCAAGGCGCACACGCCGGAGGAGCTGGCCGCTAACATCGCCCGCATCGGGGAATTGCTGGGGCGGTTCGCGCTCTACGTTCCCGCACGTTTTACGGATGATCCCGCCGAGCAGGCGAAATTTTGGGCCGTCCGTTCGGGCATCTTCCCGGCCGTGGGCGGCAGCCGTCGCGCCGGGACCACCTGTCTGATCGAGGATGTCGCCTTCCATATCGGGGACCTGCCCCGCGCCACGGCCGAACTGCAGGCGCTGATCGCCCGCCACGGCTACGACGACGCCTGCATCTACGGGCACGCCCTCGAAGGCAACTACCATTTCATCATCAACCAGTCGTTTTCGACCCCGGCCGAAGTAGCGCGCTACGAGGCGCTGATGAACGACGTCGCGGAGCTCGTCGGCGGCCGGTACGACGGTTCGCTCAAGGCCGAGCACGGCACGGGACGCACCATGGCGCCCTTCCTCCGCCGCGAGTGGGGCGACGACGCCTTGGCCGTGATGCGGGCCGTCAAGGAGCTGTTCGACCCTGCGGGTTTGCTGAACCCCGGGGTGATCTTCAACGACGATCCCCGCTGCCACCTCTCCCATTTCAAACCCCTGCCGCTGACCGACCCTCTGATCGACCGCTGCATCGAATGCGGGTTCTGCGAGGTGAACTGCCTGACGTGCGGACTGACCCTTTCGTCGCGCCAGCGCATCGTCGTGCGCCGCGAGATCGCCCGGCTGAAAGCCTCCGGCGAAAACCCGCGCCTCGTGCGGGAGCTCGAACGCGGCTACCGTTACCCCGGGGAGCGCACCTGCGCCGGGGACGGGCTCTGCTCGACGAGCTGCCCCCTGGGGATCAATACGGGCGAACTGACCCACGCTCTGCGCGCCCTGAGGGTGCCGCCCGGGAGTGCGGGGCATGCCGCCGGGGAATTCGCTGCCCGCCGTTTCGCCGGGCTGAAAAACTCCCTGCGCCCCGTGCTGACGCTGGCCGATGCGGCGCACCGGGTTCTCGGCACCCGGACGATGACCGCCGCCGCGAAGGGGCTGCATGCGCTGGGGCTTCCCCAATGGCTGCCCTCAATGCCGCGGGCCTACCGCATGCCGGACGCGCTGCGCACGGCGCCCGAGCCGGAACCGGACAAGGTGGTCTATTTCCCGAGTTGCATCAACCGGACGATGGGCCTCGCCCGCGAAACCCCGGTCGCGGAACCGCTGGCCGAAAAGATGGTCGCATTGCTCCGCAAGGCGGGTTACGAGGTCGTTTTTCCCGAAAACATGGAACGCCTCTGCTGCGGCACGATCTGGGAGAGCAAGGGCATGGCCGACATCGCCGACCGCAAGACCGCCGAGCTGGAGGAGGCGCTGTGGCGCGCCAGCGAAGAGGGACGCTGGCCGGTGCTGTGCGACCAGAGCCCGTGCCTGCACCGCATGCGCGAAAAGATCGGCCGGATGAGATTGTACGAACCGGCGGAGTTCATCTGGACCTTCCTGCGCGACCGGCTGGAGTTCCGGCCCCAGCCGGGACCCGTCGCCGTGCACATCACCTGCTCGATGCGCCGCATGGGGCTGGCCGGGGTGATCGTCTCGCTGGCGCGGCTCTGCGCCGAGGAGGTCGTGGTGCCCGAGGAGGTCGGGTGCTGCGGATTCGCCGGCGACCGCGGATTCACGCATCCCGAGGTCAACGCCTGGGCCCTGCGCAAACTGCGGCCCGTCATCGAACGCTCGGGCGTGAAGACGGGCTATTCGAACAGCCGCACGTGCGAGATCGGGCTCTCGGCCCGTTCGGGCGTGCCCTACGTCTCGATCGTTTATCTGGTCGACGCCTGCACG
>CATKXN010000013.1 GCA_949840605.1 uncultured Alistipes sp. | reverse complement strand
GTCCGAATAGCGGAGCAGGTAGGGGCGCGTGGAGGTTTTGTCTCCCGAGAAACTCGGGTCGATGAATTTGCGGCAGAACGGATAGTTCAGCTTGCCGTCGGCCGTCGAAGCCACCACGCCGCCCGCCGCGTCGTACACCTTGTCGACGCTCAGCCAGTCGTGACGGCGGTCGCCCGCGGCGAACGCGTCGTAGAACGACAGCGCGGTCCGGTACTCGCCCCAGCCGTCGTGGGTCGGGACCATCTCGTCGGATTCGCCCTGTTTGAGGTAGATCGTGGCCCCCGAAACATACGGCAGGTACATCTTCGAGATCTTCGAATACTGACCCTCCGACTCACCCGTGCGGTCCATCGACATGATGAAGATATGCTCGGGTCCGGTCGGACGCTCGACGTCGTAGATGTCGAGCAGGTTGTCGTCGAAACGGTAGACCGTCTGCTCGGAATTGTCGACCACCAGCCCGGCGTATTTCACCGCTTCGGCATAGTATTCGTCCACGTCGTGCGACATGTCGGCGTACCGGGGCACGCCGTGCTCCTTGGCCGACGCGACGTAGAGATAAGCCTTGGCCAGCATGCCGTAGGCCGCGGCGCGGTCCGCACGGCCCGTTTCGGGCGCAGCGAAGAACGGCAGCAGCGTACCGGCGGTCTTGAAGTCCTCGATGACGAGCTTCCACATGGCATCGAGCGACTCGGCGGCGGGGACGGCCGTATCTTCGAGCGTCTCGACAGGCGTCGTGTGGACGGGCACGCAGCCGAAGTTGCGCGCGAGGTTGAAATACGAATAGGCGCGCATGAAGTAGGCTTCGCCGAGGAAGCGGTTCCTGCGGCCCTCGTCGATGTTCATCCCCTGCACCTTCTTGATCACGGCATTGGCGCGGTTGATCGTGATGTAGGAGTACTTGTAGAAATTGCCGAGCGTGGTGTTGGTCCTGAAATTGTTGATCTTCCATCCGTCCAGCTCCTTGTTGGCGGCCGCCGCGTCGCCCTTGGGCTCCATGTCGTCGGTGTTCATGTCGCCCAGGAAGACGATCGAACGCGAATACTCGATGTAATTGATCGCGTCGTAGATGTAGTTCACGGCCGACTCGGCGTCCGCCTCCGTCTTGTAGAAGTTGTCCTCGGAGTAGAAGCCGTAGGGGTACTCGTCCAGGTTGCAGGCCGCCAGGAGGGAGATTCCCCCGAACGCAAGTATAAGGTGTTTGATTTTCATGGTTGGCAATGTTTAGAAGGTGAAGTCGGCTCCGAACGTCCATTTTCGCAGGCGCGGATAGCCGCCCGAATAGATACCCGTCATCCCCACCTCGGGATCGTAGCCCTCGAAACCGGTGAATGTATAGAGGTTGTCGGCGCTGACATAGAGGCGTACCTTGCGCGCGGCGTCCTTCTTCGAGAAGGGGATCGAATACCCCAGCGTCATAGTCTGGATGCGCACGAACGAGCCGTCCTCGACCCACCAGTCGGAGAGCTTGGTCTGGCGGTTGGCGTTCAGCCGCGGGTAGGCGTCGGTCGGATTGTCGGCCGTCCAGCGCATCGGCATGTTGCTCGGCTGGTCGAAGCGTTTGGTGTTCAGCACGTCGTTGCCGAAGACGCCGTTGAAGAAGATGCTGAAATCGAAACGCCGCCACGAAACGTCGATGCCCAGCGAAGCCATCCAGTCGGGATTCGGGTCGCCGATGATGCACATGTCGTTCTCGTCGACGGTCTCCAATCCGTCGCCGTCGTAGATATCCATATACTTGAACTCACCCGGCTGGGCGTCGTCGCCCGAAAGTCCGGCGCTCAGCCCCTCGGCCAGCGACTGCACGATGCCGTCGGTCCGGTAGCCGTAGAACACGTACATCGGCTGCCCTACGGCGAGGATGTTCGTGTAGGCGCGGAACTGCTCGCTCTGGTTGCCGTAATATTCATACTGCATGCCGGTGCGCAGGTCGGTTTTCAGCCCGGTCTGCACGGCGTTTCCGAGGCTGAGCACCTTGTTGCGGTTGCGCGAGAAGACGAAGGTGCCGCCCACGCGCCAGTCGCGGTTCTGGAACGCCACGCCGTCGATCGTCAGCTCGATACCGCGGTTGCGGATCTCGCCGTCGTTGACCCACATCTTGTCGTAACCCGACGAAGGCGCGATGTTGCGCTCGCGCAGCAGGTCCGAGGTGCGCTTGTCGTACCAGTCGAAGGTCACGTTCAGACGGTTGCCGAAGAACGACATGTCCAGTCCGAGGTCCGCCTGCGCGGTGGTCTCCCATTTCAGGCCCTTGTTCGGAATACCGCTCCAAAGCGCATAGATGCCGTCCTGACCCGTGGTGCCCGACTGATAGCCGGGACCGATGGCCGTCACCCACTTGCCTCCGTTGAAATACTTGTGCTGTCCGTAGCGGCTCAGCGTCTGGTAGGCCGAGATGCCCTGGTTGCCCGAAATACCGTAGGAGGCGCGGATTTTCAGCACGTCGAACACGTTCAGGTCCCGGATGAACCGCTCCTCGTGCATCTTCCAGCTGAACGCTCCCGAGGGGAAGAAGGCCCACTTGTTGTTGGAGCCGAATTTCGACGAACCGTCGGCGCGGGCCGTGAAGGTGAAGAGGAACCGGTTGTCGAACGTGTAGTTGATACGCGTGAGGGCCGACACCAGCTCGGTCTTGTAGGAGCTGTTGCCGATCGAATAGGTCTCCGAATCGCCCGCGGCGAGGTTCTCGTTGCCCAGCGATTCGTTGATGAAGCCCTTGGCCGCCAGCGACGAACTGCGCGACTGGTAGTTCTCGTAGGAGTAGCCGCCCATGACCGTCAGCCGGTGTTTTTCAGCGAAAGTCCGATCGAACGTGGCGTAGGCCTCGAAAACGATGTTGTCGTCCTTCCAGTTGTCGATCGACCCGTAGCCGTCGTTGAACACGCCCGTCTCGGAATACTTCTTCGGGAAATATTTGTCGGTGATCTGTTCGCCGTGCTTGTAGTTGAACTGCGCCATGACGTTCAGTCCGGGAAGCACGTCCCAGTTCACCGAAGCGAACGAGATGATGTCGAGCCCCTTCGAATCGTTCTTCTGCAGGTTGGTCAGGGCCAGCGGATGCGAATAGTCCTGGGCTCCGTAAAGCCAGTAATCGCCCTCGTCGTCGTAAACCGGAAAGATCGGGTTGCGCCAGTAGGCCAGCCCGCCGTTGTTGTGGCGTTTGTTGCTGGTGATGTTGGCGCTGGCCTTCATGCGCAGGTTGTCCAGCAGTTTGTGCTCGACCGAGAAATTGCCTCCGTATTTGCGGTAGGTGTCCTCGATGTACATGCCGTTGTCGAGGTAGTAGTTGGCACTGGCCTGGAACATCGTGCGGTCGTTGCTGCTCTGCACCTGCACGGTGGTGTTGTTCGACACGGGGGTCGGGCGGAAGACCAGGTCGTCCCAGCGCGTGTTGGTCGTCCAGGTCGTCTGCAGCTCCGCGATCGAGGGATAATAGACGCCGTTGGCATTGGTCGCGCCGATGTAAACGGGCGTCAGGCCGGCGTTGACGTTGCCTTCGTTCGAGAGCATCGCCATCAGCACCGGATCGCGCCAGAGGTTCAGCTCGGAACTGAATCCCGAAACGGTCGTCTGCTGACGCAGCGTAATGCGCGTCACGTTCTCCTGCGCCTTGCGCGTGGTGATGAGGATCACACCGTTGGCACCGCGCGAACCGTAGATGGCCGACGCCGAGGCGTCTTTGAGCACCTCCATCGAAACGATGTCCTGCGGATTGATCTGCTTCAGATCGCCGGCGTCGCCCCAGGGGAATCCGTCGATGACCACCAGCGGGGCGTTCGAACCGTTGAGCGACGAATTGCCGCGAATGCGGACCGTCGACGAAGCTCCGGGGTCCTGCGATGAGTTGACCACCTGCACGCCGGCCACGCGGCCCTGCAGCAGTCCGTCGATCGAGTTGGCGGGGATGTCGGTGAGCTTCTCGGCCTTGACCGATGCCACGGAGCCCGTCAGGTCGCTCTTCTTGACCTGTCCGTAACCCACGACCACCACTTCGTCCACGGCCGTAGCCTCTTCGACCAGCACTATATTGAACGAGGTGCGTCCGGCGACCTCCACCGTCTGGGTTTTATAACCGATGAAATTGACGGTCAGACGGGCGTCCGCCGCCACTCCGGTCAGCGAGAAAGCCCCGTCGGCACCGGTCGTGGTGCCCTTCGTCGTACCGGCTACGACGACCGACGCGCCCGTCACGGCGGCGCCGCTCTGATCCACGACCTTGCCCGTCACGGTCAGGCTCCGTGATGCGGACTGGGCGCAGACGTCTCCCGTCCCCCACAGGCAGACCGCCAGCAGGGAGAGAACGATCAGGTAAAATTTCATTTTCATACGTTTTAGATTAGTATAGTTTATCGATCCGGTCCGTACGGTTCGGGGAACCGCACCGGACACTGCAAAGTAACATGCCGCAGCGGAAGAACTGGTTTAGAAAATCGCTGATTGATTATACTTTTATGAACGCGAGGCTCAACGAGCCGGTTCGCAGCGGCACTCCTCCGTCAAATAATTTAATAATTCCTCCAGCCGGCAGGTCGCGACGCCCACGTATTTGTCCGCACCGCCGTAATAGACGTACAGTACGCCGTCGACGACCACATTGCCCGTCGGGAAGACGCAATGGCTGTAAAAACCTTCGGTCTCATAGAAAAACTCGGGTTCGAGGATCGGCTCCGGCGTCCGGGCCAGCACCCGCAGCGGATTCTCCAGGTCGAGCAGCAGCGCCCCGACGCGGTATTCGGCCGTACCGCCGTCGGCGACTCCGTGGTAGAGCGTCAGCCACCCCGCCTCGGTCCGGATCGGCGGCGTGCTTCCGCCGATCTTCTCCTCCCAGGTCCCCTCGCGGCCGGTAATGAGCAGCTGGCTGGGCTTGTCCTCCCAGGCCAGCAGGTCATCGGAGAACTTCAGCCAGATCGAAGGGTATTTCACCCCGTAACGCTCGCCCACGAACTGTTTGGGACGGTGCATCATGACAAACC
Organism: uncultured Alistipes sp.; assembly: GCA_949840605.1. The sequence goes on along the minus strand of CATKXN010000013.1, from coordinate 29,526 downwards.
GGCCGCCCACCTTCTCCGGGAAAAGGATCACATCCCGATCGTCGAGCACGGGCGACGTAAGCCGCCCCAGCCGGCGGAAATTCCGGAAATCGGTCGTCACGGCAAGCCCCGTATTTCCCAGATTCCGCGCCATGGCGGCCGGCGCATAAGCCCCGCACCGGGGCAGACGCACCACGTCGTGCGCGAACGTCCAGTACTGCCCGGGCGCATAGGCGCGATAGGCGTAGGTGACGTAGAATTCATTGTCGAACTTCACGATGCGCGGATCTTCGACGCATCCTCCGTCGGGGCCGTCCGCACCGGGTCCGAACATCGGCGAGTCGCCGACACGGCGGAAATCGAAACCGTTCTCGCTGACGGCCAGCCCCAAACGGATGACATGTTCCTTATCGTCGCCGGCGGCGCGGTAGAGCATGTAAAACTTGCCGTCGTCGTAGATGACCCCCGGATTGCAGGTCACGAGATTTTCCCAGGCGTTGGCGGGATTGGGGGCGACGATCGGATTCTTTTCGTATTTTTTCAGTTTCATATCAGCGGAAAATTAGAAGAATGAGCACACAAAGGACCAGCAGCACAACACCCCAGACGCGGTAGTTGCGCCACCAGGAAACCTCGGCGAGCGAGCGGGTTTCAGCCCGAAAATCCGCCGCCGAGAAGGTCGTATCGATCAGTTTATCGGGGGGGGGCAGCGGGGCCGTGCGGCTTACGGCCCAGATCACCAGCAGGCTGAACGCCAGCAGGAAGGGCACGATCAGCAGGAAGTGCATCCCGCCGAAGATCTCCGTACGCCAGAGAAGCATCGCCGCCGCAACGACCAATCCGGCGATCAGCCCCGCAAAGGCGCCCCGTCCGTTGGCGCGGCGCGAGAAAACGCCCATCAGGAAGGCCGCCACGACGGGAGGCGCAATGTAGGAGAGCATCTCCTGGTAATATTTGAGCAGCGATCCGAAACGGCCGATCTGCGGAGCCCACAGGGCGGCGATCACGATGATGACCAGCGACGCCAGCTTGCCGACGCGCACCAGCTTCCGTTCGTCGGCCCGCTTGTCGATCTTGGCGTAGAAGTCCATCGTGAAGAGCGTCGACGTGGAGTTCAGGATGGCGCTCAGCGTCGACGTCAGCGCCGCGAGCAGCGCCGAAAGCATGATGCCCAGCAGTCCCGTGGGCAGCAGGCGCAGCACCATCGTCGGATAGATCATGTCGGGTTTCTCGATGCCCGGGAAGAGGTGCCGGGCAACGACCCCCGGGAATACGATGATGAACAGGGTGGCCAGCGTCAGGAATCCGGCGAACATCACGCCCTTGCGGCCCTCGTCGACGTTCCGCGCGCTCAGCACGCGCTGCACGAGCGTCTGGTTGTTGGCCCAGAAATAGATGCCCAGCACCGGCATGCCGACGATCAGCCCGAGCCAGGGCGTGGCCGTATCTGTCAGCGGGCGAATCAGCCTGACGCTCATGCCACCGCTTTCGAACAGCGACGCGAGGTAGTCGAAACCGCCGTTGGCGAAGCAGGCCCCCGTAAGGATCACCGACCCGACGATCAGGATCACCGCCTGGATCAGCTCGGCATTGATCGCCGACGAAAGGCCGCCCGGAATGGTGTACGAAGCCGCCAGCACGGCGAAGACGACGATGATGAGCTGCAGGTCCGCATCCGGAAACAACAGTTTGATAATCAGCGCGGCGGCATACAGCGCCCCGGCGGCATCGAGAAAGATGTTGCCCACGATGCAGATGCCGGAAAAGTAGTAGCGCGACCGCTTGTCGAAACGCTTCTCGAGGAATTCGGGAATGGTGAATATCCCCGAACGGATGTAGAGCGGGAGCAGGAACGCGGCGAAAAACACCATCACCACGACCCCCGTGAGGTTGTAGTTGAACACGGCCACTCCGGTGTGGTAGGCGTCGCCCGACTGGCCGATGAGCGTCGTGCTGGAGATGCTCGCGGCGAAAAGCGACAGGCCCACGATCCACCACGGCATCGTGCGTCCGGCCAGGAAATAGGACCCGGCATCGGAACTCTTGCCATGACGCAGTCCCCACCAGATTATTAATATAAGGTAAAGGACGATAATCGCACAGTCGACAAAATTAATCGTAATCGAATTCATGCAAGTCGTTTTAGGATTTTTTTACTAATGCAAAGATAGGTAGCCGAAAATTTGCGGGATTGTATAAGTCGGTCAAACAAGTATACTTTTTTGAATTATCCATGGAACTTTCTGAATTATTCCTATTTTTGTATCGGACCCGAAACCCCCACCGGACATGAAAGAGATACAGCAGGAGATCACCCCGATCACGAACGAGGACCTTTTCATCATCCTCAACCACCCCAACGCGCATTTCGACTACCCGATCCACTGCCATCCGGAATACGAGATCAACCTGGTGATGAACACCCGGGGATCGCGCATCGTAGGCGATTCGACCGAGGATTTCGGCCCCCTGGACCTGGTGATGACCGGTCCCTACGTGCCCCACGTGTGGAAATCGCCACTGAAGACCAACCACGTCATCACCATCCAGTTCTCGGGCGACCTGCTCGACTTCCCGATCGTCAACAAACGCCTGTTCCTGCCCATCCGGCAGCTGCTGCTCGACTCCCGGCAGGGACTCTCGTTCACGGGCCCCGAACAGTTGAGCGTCCGCGACCGGATTCTTGAACTCACCCGCATGCAGGGTTTCCAGTCGGCGACCGCTTTTCTGGACATTCTCAACGCGCTGGCCACGGCCAACCGCAAGGTGCTCATGAGCAATCTCTGCGACTCGAAGAACATCGTCCACACCTCCAAATCGCGCCGCATCGCCAAAGTCTGCGACTACATCGAAAAAAACCTCTGCCAGAACATCCGGCTCGCCGACGTCGCCGAGCTGGTCAACATGTCGGAATCGGCCTTTTCGCACTTCTTCAAGAAGCGCACGAACATCTCCTACATCACCTTCGTCAACAACATGCGCATCTCCAAGGCCTGCCAGCTGCTCGCCAACACGACGCTCAGCGCCTCGGAAATCTGCTACGCCTGCGGCTTCAACAACAAGTCGAATTTCATCCGCATCTTCACCAAAAAGAAAAACATGACCCCGATCGAATACCGCGAATACATCTCCCAGATGCTCATCAAATACTGACCTGTTCCTGCCAATCATGAAAAACCTCAAACCCATCCTTACCGCTATGTACCTCTGCACGGCCCTCGCCGCAGCCGCGGCTCCCGTCCGCCAACACCTGCACGACGACTGGCAGTTCCGCCAGGCGCGGCTCAACAACTGGTATCCGGCCACGGTCCCCGGCACGGTGCACACCGACCTGATGGCCAACCGGATCATCGAAGACCCCTATTTCCGCCTCAACGAGCGCGGCGTACAGTGGGTCGACAAGGAAGACTGGATCTACGAAACGCACTTCGAGGCCGACGCCGGCCTGCTCGCCCGGGATCGGATCGAGCTGGTCTTCGAAGGGCTCGACACCTATGCCGACGTCTGCCTCAACGGCGAAAAGGTGCTCGCGGCCGACAACATGTTCCGCCGCTGGCGCACGGAGGTCAAGCGGCTGCTCCGCCCCGGCGAAAACGTGCTGCAGGTCTATTTCCACTCGCCGATCAAGGTCGACCTGCCCAAATACGACTCCCTGCCCTACCGCTACGAAGCCATCAACGATCAGTCGGCCAACGGCGGACTCTTCGACAAACGCGTCAGCGTCTTCGCCCGCAAGGCGGGTTACCACTACGGCTGGGACTGGGGGCCGCGCCTGGTGACCTCGGGCATCTGGCGTCCGGTCTACCTGGAAGGCTGGAACGGCGCCCGCATCAGCGACGTCTTCTACCGCCAGGAGGAGGTCACGGCCCGCCGGGCCCGGGTCGAGGTCGAGGTGGAGATCGACGCCGTCCGGGAACAGCCCCGGGCCGTCGTCACGGTCGCGGCTCCCGGCGAAGGAATCGAGGCCTCGGTCACGGCCCCGCTCCGGCCCGGGGTCAACCGCGTGACCGTCCCGCTCGACATCGCCTCCCCGAAACTTTGGTGGACGCGCGAACTGGGCGAACCCCATCTCTACGAATTCCGGACTTCGGTCGCGGCGGGCGACGCCTCCGACAGCCGCACGACCCGCATCGGCCTGCGCTCGCTGCGCCTCGTGCGCGAGAAGGTCGCGGACGGCACGACCTTCCGCTTCGAACTCAACGGAGAGCCGATCTTCGCCAAAGGCGCCAACTACATCCCCTGCGACGTCTTCCTGCCCCGCGTCACGCGCGCCGTCTACGAGAAGACGATCGACGCCGCCGCAGCCGTAAACATGAACATGCTGCGCGTCTGGGGCGGAGGCGTCTATGAAGACGATGTTTTCTACGAACTGTGCGACGAACGGGGCATCCTCGTATGGCAGGATTTCATGTTCGCATGCAGCATCTACCCCGCCGAGGGCGCCTGGCTCGAGAACGTCCGGCTCGAAGCCGAAGACAATCTCCGCCGTCTGCGCAACCACCCCTCGATCGCCGTATGGTGCGGCAACAACGAATGCAACGACGCCTGGTTCGGCTGGGGATGGAACACCCGGTACGCCAGGCAGGGACATCCCGAATACGATAAGATCATCGACAGCCAGTTCCGCCGCCAATATTACGAAGTGCTGCCCGAAGCCGTCGCCGCCTGCTCGCCCGGCACGCCCTACCACCCTTCGTCACCGTGGTCCTGCTACGAAGGCACGAGCGAGAACAGCGAGGGCGATACGCATTTCTGGAAAGTGTGGCACAGCCGCGCGCCGATCGCCGACTACAACACCACGCGCAGCCGCTTCTTCAGCGAATACGGGTTCCAGTCCTTCCCCGAATACGCCTCCGTCCTGCGTTTCGCTCCCGAGGAGCGCGACCGGGACATCGAATCGGAGGTGATGATGGCCCACCAGCGCGGAGGCGACTTCGCCAACATGCGCATCCGCCAATACCTCGAAGACGAATACTGGCCCGCACGCGATTTCCGCACATTCCTCTACATGAGCCATGTCCTGCAGGGCGACGCCATCAAGACCGCCATCGAAGCCCACCGGCGCGACAAACCCTACTGCTGGGGGTCGCTTTTCTGGCAGCACAACGATTGCTGGCCCGTGGCGTCGTGGGCCAGCCGCGACTGGTACGGACGCTGGAAAGCGCAGCATTACTTCGCGCGCCCGGCCTTCGACGACCTGCTCGTATCGCCCTATACCGCAGACGGGCGGCTGGAAGTGCACCTCGTTTCGGACCGCCGCGAAACGGTCCGGGGAAAATTCGAAACGACGGTCCTGAAGATGGACGGCACCGTCCTCTCGAAAAACTCCCGCCGGGTTACCCTCGGCCCCAATGCCGTCCGCAAGGTCTTTTCAGCCGACATTTCCGGGCTGCTGCACGGCTCGACGCCCGGCGAAGCCATCGTCGTGACACAATTCACGACCGGCGGACGCCGCTACTCCAACATCGGCTATTTCGTCCCGCAAAAGGAACTCGCGCTGCCGGAAGCCGACATCCGGTGGAGCGCCGAACCGACGGCGGAAGGTTATGCGGTGACGCTCGCGAGCGACCGGTTCGTTCGCGCCGCATGGCTGTCGCTCGACGGCAATGAACATTTCGAAGACAATTATTTCGATCTCGTGCCGGGCGTCAGCCGCACGGTCCGGGTTTCGACGGCACTCTCCCGGGACGAATTCGACCGGCTGCTGCGAATCACCCATCTGCAACAAACGCGATAAAAGATCGGTCCCTTGAAATTTGGCGCGACGCGGCGAATCCGTTACCTTTACTCCGGACTAAACTTATTCCCATTATGCAGGATATGATAAACGGCCGCTGCGGCTGGTGCGGAACCGACGAGCTGTATGTGAAATACCACGACGAAGAGTGGGGAAAACCCGTGACCGACGACCGGAGGCTGTTCGAGTTTCTCGTGCTGGAGAGCGCCCAGGCCGGATTGAGCTGGATAACGATCCTCCGCAAGCGCGAGGGGTACCGCAGGGCTTTCTGCGACTTCGACCCCGAACGCGTGGCCCGGATGACCGACGACGATGTCGATCGGCTGATGCACGCGGACGGCATCGTGCGGAACCGGCTGAAAATCAAGGCCGCGATCACGAACGCCCGGCTGTTTCTCGCCCTGCAGAAGGAGTTCGGCAGTTTCTACGACTACACGCTGTCGTTCTTCCCCGACCGCAAACCGATCGTCAACTCGTTCCGGTCGCTGAGCGAGATCCCGGCATCGTCGCCCGAATCCGACGCCATGAGCCGGGATATGAAAAAACGGGGATTCAAATTCTTCGGGTCCACGATCTGCTACGCCCACCTGCAGGCCTCGGGTTTCATCAACGACCACCTGACCGGATGCCTCTGCCGGAACGACGGCGCTGAAAACCGCTGACCGGCCGTCTACCGGAAGTTCGTCCCGGCATCCCACCACAGCCGGGTGCCGCCGTGGTCCGCGCCGCCGAGCGCCGCGAGCAGCGCGTCGTATTGCTCCGGATCGGAGGTGGCCAGCGTCGCGGGGAAGGGCAGCCGCCGGATCATCGTCTCGGTGTCGATGCTCTGCCCCTTGCTGTGGTTGAAGCGCACCGGAAACAGCCGCGGATACCCCGTGCGGCGCTGTTCGGCCCACGCTTCGCACCCCTCGGGAAACAGGGCGATCCATTTCTGGGTGATGATCCGCTCGAGTTTCAGCTCGTCCGAATCTCCCTCCTCCCAGCGGGGCGTGACCCGGCACCGGGCCGCCATGTCGTTCTGCGGATCGACCGGATCGCGGTAGTCGGCCGCCGCCGCATCGCTTTCCAGATAGCGTTCGAGCCCCGCCGCCTGCCATTGGGCGAACGAAAGCCCCACTCCGTTCCGGTAGCAGGTCTCCGGATTCTCGCCGGTCCATCCCCGCAGGGCCGCCTCGGCGCGCAGGAACCACACCTCGGCGGCCGGCATCAGGACGGCGTCCGTAGCCGGTTCGGTCGTAAGCCGCGAGAAGGCGGCGTAATAGGCATGCGAGAACGCCGTTCCCTGCCGGATTCCGTGGTATTCACCCGCGATCGCGATGGCCCTGGAACCTCCGTCCTCCTCCGTAACGGTCAGGTCGGCCCGACAGGGTTCGAAGAACTTCCCGATGCGCGGGTCCCCGAATCCGCCCAGGATCGACTCCATCGCGGCGTTCATCACCGCCTCGTTCCAGCTGCGGTTGATCGCCCCCAGCGGGTTCAGATAGACGCCCGAGGCATCGACGGCGACATTGTCCGCATTCGCTTCGATCACACCGCCGGGATCGTCCAATGCGGCCCGGAACTCCCCGGCGGCCCGCTCCGGCGCCGCCGCGGCGATCCGCACGGCCAGCCGCATACGCAGTGAGTTGGCGAACCGCAGCCACGCGGCGTAACTGCCGTCGAGCATCAGGTCGAACTGCGCGAACTCGTTGGCCGCGGGATGTCCGGCGACATATTCCGAAAGGATTCGCACGGCCTCGTCCAGATCGGCGAAAAAATGTTCGTAGGCCTCCTCCTGGCTGTCGGGCTCGTATTCGGCTCCGCTGCTGCCGAAACGGGAGTAGATCACCGGCCCGTAATAATCGGTCACCCGGTGCATGACCAGCACTTTCAGTATCTTCGTGATGGCGTAGAACGGCGGCATCAGCTCCCCGGCGGTCTGTTCGAGCCGGTAGATTTCGGGCATGATGTAAGCATAGGTGAACTGCCACATGGAGCTGTTCCAGCCGTCCTGGAGGTTGTAATCCGAATTGTGGCTCCCGCCCTGCAGCGGCTTGGGATCGTGCATATACCCCGAGAACATGTCCGCGCTGAGGTTCTGCGTCATCTGAAAGGGCCAGTTCTTGCCCTTGCCGTAGTCGTAGTTGAAATAGACGCCCTGCTGGACGATCTTCAGCCGGTAGCCCAGACCGTTGTTGTCGGCCTCCAGCTCTTTGTCCGTAGTGCCCGACCGGTCGTCGTTGATGTCCCGGAAATTACCCGTGCACGCCCCGAGGCAAAGCGCACAGCATCCGGTGAAAAGGCAGGTCCGCCAGCGTATCATATCCTCAGAACTCCAGTTTGACATTAAATCCGATGCTCCGCACGGTCGGCATGCCGTAAACGTCGATGCCCTGATTGTCGTTGCCCGTCGAGAGCACGAGGTCGGGGTCGTACGGCGAGGCGTTGTAGATGAAGAAGAGGTTGCGGGCCACCAGCGACACGCTCACCGCGCTGAACACCCGCGTGCGCCGCACCAGCTGCCGCGGCAGCGCATAGGAGAGCGACATCTCCCGCAGGCGGATGTTCGTCGCGTCGTACATGTAATATTCCGTCACCCCGGCTCGTCCTCCGACCAGTTTGTAGAATCCCCTCACATCCTCGATCCGCCGTCCTTCGAGCGTCACATAACCGCGGTCGCGAGCATCGGCCGTCGCCTTCGTGACGCCGTAGGAGTCCATATCGGCCATCGTCTGCGACAACAGCCGTCCGCCGCAGCGGCAGTCCAGCAGCAGCGACAGCGACAACCCCTTCCAGGAGAGCGTGTTGCTCCACGACAGCGAGAAGCGGGGATTGGCGTTGCCGACCTTCACGGTGTTTCCGTCGCCGACCGTGCGGGGAAGCCCCGCGTAGTCGCCCTCGGTCGCATAGACGATCCGCCCCTGTTCGTCGCGTTCGAAAGCACGGCCGTAGATGTCGCCGATCGACCCGCCCTCGACGAGCTTCATGGCGTAGGACGACGAGAAGCTCGAAGGTCCGTAGACATATTCGCGCAGTTCGTCGTGAAGCCTGACCACCCGGTTTCTGTTGCGCGAGAAATTCACCGCCGAATACCACGTGACCTGCTTTCCGTAGACCGGATAGGCGCTCAGCGCGACCTCCACGCCCTCGTTCTCGATGTTTCCGGCATTCTCGTAACGGAAAGCGTAGGCCTCGCCCGAAAGGGCAGGCAGTTTGAAGAACTGGTTGCGGGTGTTGGTCCTGTAATAGGTGGCGTTGACATTCAGCCGGTCGCCGAAAAAACGCCACTCGACGCCCGCCTCGAGGGCGTCGGTCATCTCGGGCTTGAGATTCGTTCCGGGGGCCGCGTCGGCTGCATGGACACCTCCGCCCGCCGAGATGTGCGCCTTGGGGTTGGTTATGAACATCGGGATGTCGTTGCCCACGCGGCTCCAGGTCAGGCGGACCTTGCCCATCGAGACCCATTCGGGCAGCTTGAACAGCTTGTCGATCACCCACGACGCCCCGGCCGAAAAATAGAAGAACCCGCTGCGCTCGTGGTCGGTGTAGGCCAGCGTCGAAGCCCAGTCGTTGCGTCCCGTGACCTCGAGATTGAGGCTTTCGGCATATTTGAACGAGGCCGTCGCAAACAGCGACTGGATCTGGCGCCGGGCGTCGATCTGCTCGTCGACGTACGCCGAACTGTTCATGACGATATTGGCGACGTTGAAGACGTTGGGATAGTAGAGCGACGCGGTTTTCGAGTCGATCCGCAGCGAATTGACCGTGCGGTCGTTGAGCCCCGTGCCGAGGGTCGCGCTGAATTTCCAGCCGTCGGAGAGGCTCCTGTCGAACAGCGCCAGCACCTCGCCGTTGAAAAGCGTCTCCGCGAAGCTGCTCTCCACATAGCGTCCGTTGTCGCCGGCCAGTGCGGGTGCCGTCGAGGCCCAGAACCGCTGACGCACCTTGTCACTGAAATGGTCCACGTTGGCGCGGGCCTTGACGTGCAGCCACCCGGTCACCCGCCAGTCCGCCGACAGCGAAGCCATGACGCGGTTGCGCAGGCTCCTGCTGCGGATGCGGTTGACGACCCAGTAGGGATTCTGCTCGAAATCGTCGCTCGGGGCGATCCAGTCCTGCACATAGAGTTTGCGGCCGGGGTCGTAGACCTCGAACCGCTCCCGGTAAGGGGCGATGTCCACGCCGCGCGGAAAGCGGTACAGCCCCACCAGCGGATTCATGTAGAAACCGCCCGGCACCGGTTTGTCGTTGACCGTCTGGCGCATGAAACTGACGTTTCCGTCGAGTTTCACCCGCTTGCGGAGAATGTCCGACGTGGCGCGCAGGTTGAAATTGTGGCGCATCAGCCGGTTCGTCCCGACGATGCCCCGTTCGGCGGTATTGGCATAGGAAAAGTAGCTCTGGATCATCTCCGAACCCGCGGAGACCGACACGCTGTTCACCGCCGTCACGCCCGTGCGGAAGAACTCCCCGGCGTTGTCGTAGGCCGTCACGGCGCCCCGGGCGCCCCAGCTCTCGACCCCTCCGCTCGCGCCGTAACGATCCTGGAATTCGGGCAGGCAGAAGGGCCTCTGGAAAGTCAGATTCGAGGTGAACGACACCAGCTGTTTCTCCGAACTGCCGCGCTTGGTCGTGATCAGGATGACGCCGTTGGCGGCCTGGCTGCCGTACAGCGCGGCGGCAGGAGCACCCTTGAGGATCGACACGCTTTCGATATCCTCGACGTTGAGATTCGAGATGCCGTCGCCGCCGTCGCGGTTGCCGGCGTCGGCGATGCCGCCGATGGCCGAATAGGACTGCTCGGGCGAGGAGTTCAGCATCGGCATCCCGTCGACCACGTACAGGGGCTGGTTGTCGCTGGCCACCGAACGGATTCCGCGCATGCTCACCTTGGCCGAAGCGCCCGCCCCCGAGGAGCTCGCGCTGACCTGCACGCCCGCCGACTTCCCGGCCAGCGACAGAATCATATTCGGGGATTTGACGGCCGACAGCTCCTTCCCCCTGATCCTGTCGGCGGCATAGGTCAGGTCGGCATAGTTGCGTTCGAGGCCGAGGGCCGTCACGATGACCTCCGCAATGGCTTTCACATCCTCTTTCAGCACGACTTCCAATTCGGTGCGTGCGCCCGGCTCGACACGGCGGGGGACATAGCCGAGGCAGGAAAATTCGAGGACTCCCCCGGGCGCGACCCGAATCGTGAACCTTCCGTCGGAGAGCGTAACCGTTCCGTTCTGAGTTCCGCGCTCCACGACGGTGACCCCGGCCAGCGGATCGCCCGCCTCATCGGCGACGCGACCCCGTATCTCCGTCTTAGGGTCGCTGCCCCGGCCGTAAACGGCAGTTCGGGGAGCCAGGCACGACCACGCAGCGAGGACGGCGGCGAACAGCAGTCCTCCGGTCGGTCCCGGCCGCAATTTCAAAATACAAGGCATAAGGGGCGTCACTTATTACAATAATTCACCGCAAATGTATAAAACTTTGTCGGATACACTACAAAAATAGCATTTTTTCACCACAAAAACGGTCAAAACAGCCGACGGCAGGTGAAAATCCGCAGGCTGCGCTGCCCGGAACGGCCCTGGTATCCGCGGGTATCCGCCGCACCACATCACCAGACCGTTCTTCCGCCGCCGGCACGGGACCCCGTAAATCCGCGTATTCACCCCTGCGGCGCACACCGTTCTGGTACGCGAATTGCTCGTGAGAACGATAAATACGCATATCATGAAGCATTTTACCACACTGATCGAAAATTCGAAGCAGGCCGTCCGCTACTGGTGGCTGCTGCTGATCGTCGGCATCGCGCTGTTCGCAGTCGGCATGCTGACCTTCGTCTACCCGGCCCAGAGCTATCTGGGCATGTCGTTGGTCTTCGGCTGGCTGATGCTGGTCTCGGGCATCCTCGAAGTGGTGCTCTCGTCGACCAACCGCCATTTCATCACCGGCCGCGGCTGGATGATGGCCGGAGGCATCATCGAAATCGTCCTCGGCATCATCCTGATCTTCAACATCGCGCTGTCGGCCGCCACGCTGCCCATCTTCCTGGGCTTCTGGCTGATGATGCGCGGATTCAGTTCCATCGGGCTGGGCGGCGACATGAACGCCCTGGAGATTCCCGGCGCCGGATGGACCATCTTCACGGGCGTCCTGCTCCTGCTGTGCTCACTGTGGATTCTGTTCCAACCGCTGGTGTTCGGCACCACGGCGGTCATCGTCTGGGTCGGCATCACGCTGCTCTTCGCGGGCATCGCAGCATGCTCGCTGGCCCTCCAGCTCCGCAACGCCCACCGCTGCCTCGGCGGCAGCTGTTGACATTCGCTCCCTCTGAAAAGCGGGGCGTTACTGCGGTAACGCCCCGCGTTTCCGTTTATCGGCCGCGGCCTTCGCGGCATGCCGCAAGTATTCCTGTAAGATAAGCGCATGGTTCTCGGCGGCGTTCTTCGAGGCGTAAAGCAGCGTCACAGTCCCAGCACCCGCAATTTCGTGAACGAAATCGCGCACGGCCTGCGAACCGCGCAGCTCCTCCGTGTAGCGTCGGCGGAACTCCTGCCACCGCGCCGCAGGATCGGCGTGATACCACGTGCGCAATGCGGCCGAAGGCGCAATCTCCCGGGCCCAGATATCGTATGGCAAGGCCTCCTTGCGGACGCCCCGCGGCCAGAGCTTGTCGACCAGCACCCGGCAGCCGTCGTCCGGCGCCGGCGCTTCGTAAACGCGTTTGATCCGTATCCGTGTCATGGGAATTATGATTTTAGGAAGCGACGTGCAAAAAACGGACCTGCGCCGAAGTAAATGAAGGGCGCCTCCCGGCGCCCTTCCCCATCAAAAATTAACCCTTAAAAATTATCCCCGTTTCGGAAGACTTCCGAGAGATAATGATGCAGATAACACAAATCCGCATCACCTTGAATCACCTCCCGCATCATCAAATCCTCGTCCTCAGAGATGCCGTTGTCTGAAACCTCGTTTTTGTCAATCTCCTCCATAGGCTTTGTTTTTTGCTTGCTCTATACATATAACGCAGCCCTCTCGGGGATTATTGTGCGGCGTCAGCTCAGAATCAGATTTTTTTCCTTGATCATCCGCCGCAGGTTGATCAGCGCATAGCGCATGCGCCCCAGCGCGGTGTTGATGCTCACGTTGGTCTGCTCGGCTATATCCTTGAAACTCAGATCCGAGAAATAGCGCATCATCACCACCTCGCGCTGTTCCGCGGGCAGCAGCTCGACCAGGGCGCGCACGTCGCGTTCGATCTGGTCGCAGACCATCGCGTCCTCGACCGTGCGTTCGGCCAGCTTCAGCGTGCCCAGCACGTCGTAGCCGGCCTCGGATTCGCTGACCGACTTGTTCTGACGCTGTGCGCGGAAGTAGTCGATCACCTGATTGTGGGCGATGCGCAGAATCCACGACAGGAACTTGCCGTTATCGGTATAACGGCCTTCGTCGATCACACGGACGGCTTTGATGAATGTCTCCTGGAAAATATCGTCTGCCACGTCGCGGTCCTTGACCATCATGCTGATGTAGTCCCGCACGCGTCTGCTATGACGTTCGATGAGTTTGGAAATGGCACTCCGGTCACCTGAAAGGTAGTGATTAAGCAATACCTGGTCACTTAATACTTGCACGTTCATACTCTTGTCTCCTAATTAGTTACTAAGAGTAGATTTCTTTCCCGATAGGCAATCCCTTTAGAGTTACAGATGTCGTTGATAATCATTGTCCGGGCCTTGTGAAACGTCGGCGTTTCCGGAGGCTTTACGATGGCAATATAAGCACATTTTCCGAAAAAACCAAATTTTTCTACTCTGCCGGAAATTTGCCGGCACAATTTATCACCCCGGAACCTGCAAATTCCGTGCCGTGAAGAGCGCCCGCTATTTCAGCGGTTCCACATGAACGGCGATCATCGTTCCCTCGCCGAAACGCTCCCGCAGGCGGCGTTCGATGCCGACCGTCAGATCATGGGAGTGCGCGACGCTCATCGACCCGTCGACACGGACATGGACCTCGATGGCAATGGCGGCGCCGATACGCCGCGTGCGGAGGTTGTGCGGCTCCCGGACGGCGGGATCGAGCGTCACGATGCGCAGAATCTCCCGCTCCGTCTCTTCGGGGAGCGACTTCTCGAGCAGTTCGTCCAACCCCGTGCGGATCAGGTCGAAGGCCACCTTGAAGATGAACACCGCCACGACCAGCGCGGCGATCGGGTCGGCGATGCGCCACCTGTCGCCCAGAAAATAGGCGCATCCGATGCCGGCGAGCGTTCCGAACGACGAAAGGGCGTCGCTGCGGTGGTGCCAGGCGTTGGCCACGACGCTGGGGCTGTCGATCGCACGCCCCTCGCGGACGGTATAGCGGTAAAGAATCTCCTTGGCCGCGATCGAAAGGACCGCCGCCACGAGAGCGATCAGGCCGGGCCGGGGCAGCTGCCCGCCGTCGAGCACCACCCGGACGGCCCCGATGCTGTTGACCAGAATTCCGACCCCCACGACGCCCAGCGCGATGCTGATGAGGATCGTGGCGAGAGTCTCGTATTTGCCGTGGCCGTAATCGTGCCCGTCGTCGCGGGGCTTGGCCGAGATCCGCGCGAAGACGATCACGACGATGTCGGTCGCCAGGTCGGAGAACGAATGCACGGCGTCGGCGACCATCGCGCCGCTTCGCCCGAAGACGCCGGCGGCGAGTTTCGCGAGCGACAACACGAGGTTGACCGCGAAACCGATGAGGGTCACGCGGTAAATGCGGCGTTTACGTATTTGCGGGGCGTCGGACATAGATGGAATTTATCGGTCAAAAGTACGAAAATATTTTCGGAATACCATTGTCGGGAAACCCGCCGCCGCAAACTTCTTTCGGAATCCGTCCATGAAAATAGAACATTTGTTTTTGTATATGAAACAAGAAACTGCTACTTTTGTTTTCGGCTTATATGAACAAACCGAGTAGAGTCAGGTAGCATGAATCCCCAGAACAAGGCCTCCGCACGGCAGGATTTCGAACAACTTTATATCGATTATCAGCTCCGGCTGACAGCCTATGCCCGACGTTTCGTCAACGACCTCACGGAAGCGCAGGATCTGGTGCAGGACTGCTTTATGAATCTATGGAAGAGACGCAGCATGTATAGGTCCATCAATCGGCAGGAAGCATCCATGCTGCTTTTCGTCATGGTCCGGAACCGATGTCTCGACCATCTGAAACACAAGAAAATCATCGATCAGTACAAACTTTGTTACCGCTCGAAGATCAAGGGCGAGGAGCGTTTATACAATTATGATTTCGCGCTGAACGACACGGAGCGAACCTATCTCTACGACGAACTTGAACAGCAGATACAGACCATACTCGACTCGCTGCCCGACCGCTGCCGCGAGGTATTCGTACTGAGCCGTTTTCAAGGACTGAAAAACAGGGAGATCGCCGAGCAGCTGCAGATATCGCTCCAGGCCGTCGAGAAGCATATCCGCAAGGCCCTTCACATTTTTATCGAAGCCCTGGGCCGGAACAAATCGTTCTTCGTGCAGGTCGCCATCCTCTCCTGGCTGTTGGGTTCCGATTAGTACGGATTATCACCCCATAAACCATTTACTCCATTTTCCCCGCCGGTGCAGTCATGCCGGCGGGGATTTTTTTCGCCCGCAGGTTGGGTAAAACGAGACTGGATCGTTATTCCAACAAAGGCGATTGGAAAAGACCATGAATAACAACCCGAAAAAACTTGCGCGCCTCTATTTCGAAGGGAACCTTTCTCCGGCCGGAGAACGCCGGTTGTATCGTTTCATCACCGCAGAAAAAGAACATGAAGAGCTGTTCCGCCGATGGGAACAGGAATGGAAAACGGAACACGTTCCCTCTTCGGACGAAATAGCCCTGCTCAATCGGCTCCGGGACAAAATGCACAAATCGGACTATGTGCAGCGCATCCGCAGTCTGCGCATCCGGCTCACGGCCGCAACCGCGGCCATCGTCGTCCTGCTGTCGACGTTCGCCGCATTATACATGTCGCAGCAAACGGCGGCGAACCAACTCTTCACGGTGGAGTCTCCGTTGGGAACCAGCAGCCGAATATCGCTGCCCGACGGCACGCAGGTATGGCTCAATGCCGGTTCGGCGCTGAGCTACGATTCGGGGTTCAACCGCACCTCGCGCGACGTTACGCTCCAGGGCGAGGCTTACTTCGAAGTGACCCGGAACACCAGCCTGCCCTTCCGCGTGCTGGCACAGGAGTGCACGTTCACCGTCCTGGGCACCAAATTCAACATCTCGGCCTACGACGGTGAACCGGACGTGCTGGCGGCGCTCATGGAGGGCTCGCTGCGCTTCGAATCGTCCGCAGGAAGCGACACGATGTCTCCCGGCGATCTGATCACCTACAACTGCGCCACCCGACAGGCCAGCCGGGAGCAGGCCGACGTCGACCAGTTCCGCGCCTGGATAGACGGAGCCATCCGTTACGACGCCATCACGCTGCCGGCCCTGCTGAGACGGCTTGCTCGGGAATACGACGTCGAAATAGAACTCTGCACCGCGGCATTCGACAACAAGACCTTCCGGGTGTCGCTCACCAACGCGGAGCATATCGAAACGGTGCTGAAGGCTCTGGGCGAAATCCTGCCGATTACGGTAGAACGCCGGGGCACCCACTACTGCGTCGACCGCCGGACGGACAACAAGTAACTCAACATAAAAACCAGTTCTATTAACCCATCCTTATTTTATGCATGTAAATCTACATCTCAAAAAAATCGCCGCCCTGACGGTCGGGCTGCTCCTTGCGGCCGCCGTCGATGCGCAGACCATCACCAAGGTGTTCCGGCGGGTTCCCCTGAAGACGGTACTCGAGGAAGTAGAGGCGCAGACCGGGTATTCGTTCATCTTCGAGAACAAGGAGCTCGACGCCGACAGACCCGTCACGGCGACGTTCGACAAAGCGACGATCCGGACCGTGCTCGACCAGGTGCTCGACCCGTCGCTGCGCTACTCGGTCAACGGCAAGCTGGTGACCATCTCGAAACGCGCGGTCGCCGACACGCCGCCGGCCGGAAAAGACCGGACCGTCCGCGGAACGGTCATCTCGTCGGCGGACAACCAGCCGATCGCCGGCGCCAGCGTACTGGTCGAGGGAACTACGATCGGTGTGCTGACCGACGCCGACGGCAATTATGCGCTCAAACTCCCAGCCGACGCACGGGAAGTCACGTTCCAGTTCCTGGGCTACGAGACCAAACGCATTCTGGTCAGGGACATCCAGCTGATGAAGCTCGTCAGCCTGAACGAACAGGCCAGTTCGATCGAAGATGTGGTCGTAGTCGGATTCGGCATCCAGAAGAAGGAGAGCGTAGTCGGCGCCGTCCAGGCCGTGAAGCCTTCGAGTCTCGATTTTCCTTCCAGCAACCTGACCTCTTCGTTTGCGGGCAAAATCGCCGGCGTAATCGCCACGCAGCAAACGGGCGAGCCGGGAGCCGACGGCGCCAACTTCTGGATACGCGGCATCTCGACGTTCGGCAAGAACACCGCTCCGCTGATCGTTATGGACGGCGTGGAAATCAACACCATGATGCTCAACTCGATAGCCCCCGAAACCATCGAATCGTTCTCCGTCCTCAAAGACGCCACGGCCACAGCCCTCTACGGCTCGCGGGGAGCCAACGGCGTACTGCTCATCACGACCAAAAGCGGCCGCGATATGGAGCGCATGAACATCAACCTGCGCGTCGAGAACGGCTGGTCGATGCCCACCAGCGTGCAGGACATCGCCGACGGCGTGACCTACATGAAAGCCTACAACGAGGCTGCAGGCATGATGTACTACTCGCAGGACAAGATCGACGGCACACGCGAAAAACGCAATCCCCATATCTTCCCGAACAACGACTGGTACCGGATTCTGTTCAAGAACTACACGATGAACCAGAATGTGAACGCCAACATTACCGGCGGAGGGAAGCGGGTCGACTACTTCCTGAACGCCACGTTCTACAATGAAAACGGCATCCTCAACTCGCCCAACGCCTCGAAATTCAACACCAACGTCAACTACAAGAAATACCTCTTCCAGAGCAACGTCGCGGCGAAAATCACCAACACCACCCGGCTGAGCGTACGCATGAACACCCAGCTCCATTTCCGCCACGCCCCGACGGAGGACCTCAAGAACCTCTTCTATTACACCATGCGGGCCAATCCCGTGCATTTCCCGGCGACATGGCCGTCGCAGGAAGGGGACAATTTCGTCCGCTACGGCAGCATCGAGGCCCCCAACGGCACGTCCAACGAGCTCAACCCCTATGCCCTGATGTGCCGCGGATTCGGCGACCGCCACTACTCCTATTACACCGAAACGATCAACCTCGACCAGGATCTGAAATTCATCACCCCGGGGTTGAAGATCAAGGGTCAGGCGTCGTTCTACAACTACGTATACTCCGCCAGCTATAAAAACACGCAGCCCTATTACTTCAAACTGAACCAATACCGGCAGGACCCCGAAACGGGCGACTATGCGTACGACACGTCCATCCTCGGCAAACCGGGTACGAATTACTACACGATCACCACGGGCAAAGACGGTTACCGCGAGAATTCGCTCCAGGGTTCGATCGAATACACGCGCAGCTTCAACGACGCCCACGACGTGAACGCCCTGCTGGTCTACCACCAGAAGGAACGCGTCTACAACACGCCCGACGCCAAAGAGAACGATGTGCTTCCTTATCGCGAACAGGGACTGGCCGGACGTATTACCTACGCGTTCAAGAACCGTTACATGATGGAGATCAACTTCGGTTACAACGGTTCGGAGAACTTCGCCCCCGGCAAACGATTCGGCTTCTTCCCGTCGGTGGCCGTGGGCTACAACATCTCCAACGAACCGTTCTTCAAACCGCTGAACGAAGTCGTCAGCCTGCTCAAATTCCGTTTTTCCTACGGCAAATCGGGCAACGACGTGCTGGCGATTCGCTTCCCCTACGTTACCGAGATCAACATCGACCAGAACATGAATTGGTACATCGGCCCCGAATTCACCGCCATGAAGGGTACGACGATCGCCACACTGGGCAATGCCGCCGCAACCTGGGAAGTCAGCACCAAAACCAATTTCGGTCTGGAACTGGGCCTGTTCAACGACCTGATGCTGATCGCCGACGTCTTCCACGAGAAACGCACCGGCATCTTCATGCAGCGACGTTCGATCCCGGCCACTTCGGGTTATACCGGCACGCAGCCCTACGGCAACATCGGAGCCGTGAAAAACCGGGGCGTCGACTTCTCGCTCGAATACAACAAAGCGATCGGCAAGGACCTCATCGTTTCGGCCCGGGGATCGTTTACCTACGCCCACAACGAGATCACCGAGCGCGACGAGCCTCCCGGAACCCCGAAATACCAGTCGGAGATCGGCCATCCGATCAATTCGATCTCGGGACTGGTGGCCGACGGCTTTTTCGCCGACGAAGCCGACATCGCATCTTCGCCGGCGCACACCTATCAAAACGTCCGGCCGGGCGACATCAAGTACCGCGATCTGAACGGCGACGGGAGAGTGAACGACGACGACATCACGATCCTCGGCCGGCCGACGATCCCCGAGATCGTCTACGGTTTCGGCGCGTCGGTCAAATGGAGGAATTTCGACGCCTCGGTCTTCTTCCAGGGGCAGGGCCGCGTGTCGATCCTCATGCAGAACATGCATCCCTTCTGCGACAGCGGCAACTCGGGATTCGGACTCACGCAATGGATTGCCGACAGTCACTGGAGCGAGAGCAACCCCGATCCCGGGGCCGACTATCCCCGCCTGTCCGCCGAATGGAACCTGAACAACACGAAAAACTCTTCGCTGTGGGTTCGCAACGGCTCGTTCCTGCGGCTCAAGTCCGTCGAACTGGGCTATACCGTCAAACGGCTGCGCATCTACTTCACCGGATCGAACCTGGCGACGTTCACCGACTTCAAATTCTGGGACCCCGAACTCGGAGGCGGCAACGGACTCTCCTATCCGCTTCAGCGGACATTCAACCTGGGCGTACAATACAATTTCTAACACAACCGAAACCATGAAAAAATACCTGTTCCTGTTTCTGGCGGCAGCTTTCGGTTCATGCGATTACCTCGACGTCGTTCCCGAAAGCAAGGCGACCTTCGACGACATCTTCAAGTCGCAGACCGAATGTCAGAAATTCGTGTACTATATGTATCAGAACATCCCCGCCCCCCTGGTTCATTGCTGGACGCCCCAGCAAATGGCCGGCGACGACTTCATCTCGGGCCGTATGGGCGCGGTCAACTATTTTCAGTACAAGAGCATCCTCTACGGACTGGAAAGCCCCAGCCAGAGTTACTTCGGCATGTGGTGGTCGGGAAAAATCGAGGACCTGGGCAACCGCCGCACGAACTACAACATACACGCTTCGATCCGGCACTGCTACATGCTCCTGAACAACATCGACAAAGTGCCCGGCCTCACCCCCGAGAATTACGACACCTGGCGCGGCGAAGCCTATTTCCTGATCGGCCTCTACCACCACACGCTGTTCAATTACTACGGTCCCTGCGTGATCGTCCGCGACGAAATCTCGGCCGATGCGCTGGGCGAAAGTTTCTTCCCGGCCCGCAGCACGGCGGACGAATGTGTGAAGTTCATCTGCGAAATGTACGACAAAGCCGCCGAACTGCTCCCGGCCCGTCGGCCCGACGCGCAGCTGAACCTCGCGACGGCGGCCGCAGCCAAAGCCTACAAGGCGCAGGCGCTGCTGACGCTGGCCAGCCCGCTCTACAACGGCAACACCGACATGGCCGATTTCGTCAACAAGGACGGCACCCACCTGATCGCCCAGGAGTACGATCCCGAGAAGTGGGCCGCAGCGAAGGAGGCGGCCGAAGACGCCTTCACCTTCTGCGAGCGGAACGGCTACAAACTCTTCGACGAACCCGATTCCTCCATCGCGGACGATTTCGACCGCAAGGTGGACAACTACCACAAGGTTTTTTCAGACCATCACAACCCCGACGAATACATTTTCGCCGTAGGATCGACTTACGGAAGCCAGACGCTCATCCGTCAGAGCGCTCCCCGCACGGAGAACCCCAACGGCTCGGGCGGTTACTATGCGACGGGATTCCTGGGTTATTTCGTGCCGACGTTCGAATCGGTGGAGATGTATTACACCGCGAACGGACTGCCGTGGGACAAGGACCCCGCAACCCGCAACATCGACCCCTATGCCTACGACGCCGGAAAAGAGACCGTCAATCTGCATTTGTACAAGGAGCCGCGGTTTTATGCCAACGTGGGCTACGACCGCGGGACGTATGAAATCAACGGCGGAACGATGATTATCAAGGCCCGGGGGGGGGAGCCGCACGGCAGCACGCTGAACATCACCAACGAAGCCCAGAACTGCACGGGATATTTCAACAAGAAATTCATAAACAAGCAGAACCGTTTCGACCCGACGACGCTGACGATTTCCTACTACCACATCAATTACCCGATGATGCGCCTGGCCGAACTCTATCTGAATTACGCAGAGGCCGATTTCGAATACGACGGTTCGCTGAGCCGGACGGGCCTCGATTGCCTGAACAAGGTCCGCTCCCGGGCCGGACTGATGAGTTTCGAGTCTTCGTGGGCGCTGGCGGGCGGCATCCCTGAGGGCGAGGAACTGCGCCAGATCATCCGCCGCGAACGCTCCATCGAGTTCTTCATCGAGGGGCACCGCTACTTCGATCTGCGACGCTGGAAGGAGGCTCCCGAGGTGATGGTCCGCAAACCCAAGGCCTGGAATCTCGACGGCAGGACGGCCGAAGAGTTTTACCGGATCTCCTCGATGCCCGAACTGATGACCCGCGTATGGAAGTCCTACTGGCTGGCGATTCCGCTGCAGGACATGAACGTCAATCTGAACCTCGTACAGAATCCGGGCTACTAATCTCAACAACCGAAAAAAATGAAACAGTTATTATTTGTCCTGGTCGTATTCCTCTCGTGCGCCGCCTGTTCGGACCGGTTCGAGGTGGGCAACGAGATCGAAACGACCGTCTATATCCAGAAGAACGGATTGCAGGAGATAACACTCTCCGCAGAGAGCCCGGCCTACGAAATGTGGCTCTACAAGGGAGGCTACAATTCCCGCTCCTGCGACGTGTCGCTGACGGTCGACACGGAAGATTTAGTGGTGTACAATGCCCGAAACAAGAGCGATTACCGCATGCTGCCGGGCAACTGCTACGAATTCGACCGCGAAACCGTGCGGCTGACGGGCGACGCGCCCAAGGCCTGCGTCACGCTCACCTTCGATACGTCCTGCGTACCCGCGGACGGGAAGTTCCTCCTGCCGGTGCGCGCCGTCTGTCCGGGGGAGGCCGGGGCGGTCAGCCCCGAGCTCGGCGTCGCCTACCTGAAGATAAGAATCGAGCCTGAAAATTAATCAAACCATCCTATAAACACCCGTTAAACCATGAAAAATCTGTATAAACTGCTTGTTCTCGCAGCCGTGGCGTTCGGCAGCGCCTGCGAAGACGATAAGACGGAAAATCCCGTCGCTGCACCGGTTGCGTCCGTCAAGACCGGCGCGGCCACCGTCGACGAAACCGAGGTGACCCTCGAGGGCAGCCTCCGGTACGGAGGCACGGAACCCGTGTCGGTCGGCTTTCGCTACGCCCCGACACAGACCGGACTGCTCACGGCCGAGATCATGCCCGCCGAGCCGGCCGGAGACGAGGCGTTCCTGCTGCAAATTGCCGATGTCCGCAACGGCGAATACTATTACCAGGCCGTCGCCGAGGTCGAAGAACAGCTCGTCGCCGGCAAGACCGGCTGGTTCAAGGTCGATTTTTCGGCCACGCCCGAGGTGACGACCGAACCGGCCGACATCTCCGCTACGGGCATCACGCTGAAAGGCACCTATAAGTTCGACAGCAAGAAGATACCCATTCAGCTCGGATTCCTCTGCGCCACGACCCGCGAAGAGGTCGAGACCGCCGAATTCAGACCGGCCGAAGTCGACGGCAATACGTTCAGCCTCGAACTCGTCGGCCCAACGGACGGCACCTACTACTATCAGGCCGTCGCCGTCGTTCGGGACACCCCGTTCCGAGGCGAGGTACGCAGCATCCGGCTCGTCGACCTCACGGCCGACGGCGCGGCCAACTGTTTCATCGTTCCGGAAGCGGGATGGTACAGTTTCGAAACCAAAAAGCCCGACGGCTCCGTCGTAACGGGTACGAAAGCCGCCTGGGTATGGGCCACCGAAAAGCAGATACTCTCCGACATCCGATACGAGAACGGCCGAATCGTGTTCAAAGCCACGGGCGACCCCGGCAACGAAACCGTCGCCCTGACCGACGGCGACGGCAAAATCCAGTGGAGCTGGCACATATGGGCCACCGAACGGCCGCAGGACCAGACGTTCGGAGGCACGACGATGCTCGACCGCAACATCGGCGCCACCTCCGCGGACGCCAATCTCGCCGCCTCGCTGGGATGCTATTTCCAATGGGGCCGCAAAGACCCGTTCGTGGGCGCCAACGTCGTACAGACGGCAGACGCATACGAATCCAAGGCGTTCGACTGCACCGGTCCCGGCGAGCGTGTCTGGACGGCCCGGTACGTATTCAACAGCGACCTGGTGAAAGGATTCACCCATGTCAGCAAAACGATGGACGAGGCGGCTTCCATCGCCGGTCCGTGCACCTACTACGGCGCCTACAACAGTGGCGGCTGGAGCGGCAGCAATGCGGCGATCGGAGATTTCTGGGGCGGCGTGTCGGGCACCAAAGCCAACTACGATCCCTGCCCGGCAGGCTACCGCGTGCCGACGGACGACGAACTGGCGACCTACATCATGGGACTGATGAAAGCGAACGGGGCGTCGGTCGCCAATCCGACGGCGGGCGGATACGGCAAAGTCATCGTCTACAACGGCACGACCTACAACTTCCCCGGCTCGGGGCTTCGGGCATGGAGCGCCCTGCTGCGCTATCCGGGCCGCGTGGCCTTCCTGTGGACATCGACGATCTCCGCGACGGAGAAAAAAGCGCAGCGGTTCTACGATTTCCGGGATGCCCGGGCCGCCGACGCGATCTGCCACGGCATGGCCGTCCGCTGTATCAGGATAAAATAACGGTTCGCACGAACCTTTCGTCATACGGGGAGTTATCGGGCTCCCCGTATGAACGAAAACCGTAAAACGACAAGACCATGAAACGTACTTTGCTGCTTCTCCTCGCAGCGGTCCTGCTGGCCGCCTGCTCGAAGGACGAACCCGTGCCTCCCGGCGAAGGCGAAAACAGCGGGGGCGGCTTCACGGAGGTGACCATCGACACCTCCGACCGCCAGTTGATCATCACCGAACAGGCTTCGGCCTCGATTATGATTTACGACCAGCCCTCGCGCAAACTGCTCTGGGAGTGGACCGCCGCCGATTCGGCGATTCCGGCCTCCCGGCAGAAATGGTTCCGGCTCCCGGACGAGGCCCGCGCGGTCTACAACCGCACGTGTCTGCTGGTGACGGCTTCGGGCGGCGGCGCGGCGCTGATTCGCATCCGGGACAAAAAGGTGCTCTTTTACGCCAAGCCCGGCGGCAACCCGCACTCGGCCGAGGTGCTGCCCGACAACAACATCGTCGTCGCTTCGAGCGACGGCTATCTGACCGTCTACGAATGCGACACCGTCGGATGCTACGCCAAAGACTTCCTGAGCAGGACCGATCTCGCATCGGCCCACAACGTCGTGTGGGATCGTAACCGCGGATGCCTCTGGTCCGCCGGCGGGGAGTCGATGCATCGCTACGCCTATGCCGACGGACGACTGACGCTCGAGCGGAGCACCCCGCTCCCGGCGGGATGCGGCGACGCCCACGACCTGACACCGGTCTACGGTGCGGACCAGCTGCTGCTCTCCACGAGCTCCCGCTGTTTCAGGTACGACCCGGCCACGGACACGGCCGCCGAAACGCAAAGCTTCCAGCAGCACGCCATCAAAAGCATCTCGACAGGGCCTTTCGGCTATACGACCGTCTGCACCCGCCCCACCGAAAGCTGGTGGTCTCCGGAGGTGCTGAATTTCAGTTCGGGCGTGCAGCTCTTCTTCATGCGCGATTATCGCATCTACAAAGCCCGCTGGCGGGTCGAGACCCCGTTTTCCTATCCGGAAAGGCACGAACTCTGACAACACACTATCTCTGTCCACATGAAAAAACTACTGACAACGCTTTCCGGTCTCCTGCTGATAACCGCCCTGCAGGCCGGCAACACGCTCAAACGCACCCCGTCCGTCGACATCATTCCGCAGCCGGCCCGGATGACCGTCGGCGACAAAGTCTTCACACTGCGGGCTGCGACCCCGATTTGCCTGATCGCCGAAGCTCCGGAACTCGTCTATGCCGCCGAGCTGCTCAACCGCACCCTCGCCCCGGTATTGGGCGGCGAACTCCCCGTGTCGGACGAGCGCCGCGAACGAGGCATCCTGCTCTCGCTTTCCCCGGCGATGCGGCCCGAAGCCTACGAGCTGAAGGTCGCGCCCCGGGGCGTCACCGTTACGGCCGGATCGCCCGCAGGTGCGTTCTATGCCTGCCAGACCCTGCTCCAACTGTGCCCGGCCGGCATGACCGCGACGGCCGGAGCCGCAGCCGTGCAAATCCCCTGCGTGGAGATCGAGGACGCCCCCGCATTCGATCTGCGCGGGATGATGTTCGACGTGGCGCGTCATTTCTTCACGGTCAGTGAGGTAAAGGAGCTGCTCGACATATTGGCCATGCACAAGATCAATACGTTCCACTGGCATCTGACCGACGACCAGGGATGGCGCATCGAGATCAAAAAATACCCGCAGCTGACCCGCATCGGCAGCTGCAGGCCCTATACGACGGTCAAACGGACGCTCACGCCCGACAATACGCCCCACGAAGGCTTCTACACCCGGGAACAGATTCGTGACATCATCGGGTATGCCGCCCGCCGTTTCATTTCGGTCATCCCCGAAATCGAAATTCCGGGTCACGCCACGGCCGCCCTGGCATCCTACCCCTGGCTCGGCTGCCGGGGCGAAGGCTACTCCGTATGGTGCAAATGGGGCGTCAGCAAGGATGTTTACTGCGCGGGCAAAGAATCGACCTTCGAATTTCTCGAAGGCGTGCTGGACGAGGTGCTCGAACTCTTCCCCTCGGCGTACATCCACATCGGCGGCGACGAATGTCCGAAGGATAACTGGAAGAGCTGCGAACACTGCCGGAAACGCATTGAAAACGAGGGGCTGAAAGATGAAAACGAACTTCAGAGCTATGTCATGCGGCGCATCGAACGCTTCGTCCGCTCGCGCGGAAAGAAGATCATCGGCTGGGACGAGATTTACGACGGCGGTCTGAGCCCTACGGCTACGGTCATGTCCCGCTACGGCAATCGACGCACTGGCGAGGTGATAGCACGCGGCAATCAGGTCGTCATGTGCCCTGCCGAACACTGCTATTTCGACTATTATCAGGATGACGACTACGACCGGGAGCCCATTGCACACCGATCGCTGCTTCCCATCGAACAGGCCTATGCGCTCGATCCGCGCAAGGACTTCACTCCGGAGCAGTTGAAACAGATACTCGGCGTGGAGTGCAATCTCTGGACGGAGTACGTCCCCGACTTCCAACACGCACAATACATGCTGCTGCCGCGTCTCGACGCATTTTCCGAAGCAGCCTGGAGCCTCGCGCCCCGCGATTACGACGATTTCCGCCGCCGGGTGCGAACGATGGCCGACCGCTACGACGCGCGGGGCTACCGTTACGCCACCCACATCTTCCGGGAGAAATAATCACGGCGGCGAAGAAAAAGCAACCGCAGGGAATCACGAGGAATGATTCCCTGCGGTTTCGTGTTCGGCCGGGCCGTCCCGGCGTCCGAGCATATCCGATGTGTCACCGACCGGCTGTCCGGCGGACTGACGCCCCGCACATGCGCCTCAGCCGGGGGGGGGCGTCAGCGGCTGTGACGGCTAATAGCTGCGGGCGAACAGCACGCGGCGGTGCGACGGTTTGCCGGAGAAGACGCAGACGCCCTCCTCGTCCGGGGCATCCACCGGAATGCAGCGGATCGTGGCCTTCGTGGCATCCTTGATCGCCACCTCGGTCTCCACCGTGCCGTCCCAATGGGCGAGGATAAAGCCGCCCTTTTCGTCCAGCACCCGCTTGAACTCCTCCCACGTGTCGACCTTCGTGATCATCGACTCGCGGAAAGCCAATGCTTTCCGGAAGATATTTTCCTGAATCTCGGTCATCAGCCCTTCGATGCGCTCCGCGAGCCCCTCCTGCGAAACGGTCTCCTTTTCGAGCGTGTCGCGGCGCGCCAGTTCGATCGTGCCGTTCTCCATGTCGCGGGGTCCCATCGCCAGACGCACGGGCACGCCCTTCAATTCGTATTCGGCGAACTTGAAGCCCGAACGCACGTTGTCGCGGTCGTCGATCTTCACCGAAATGCCCCGTTCCCGGAGCTGTGCGGCGATGGCCTCGAAACGGGCCCGGATTTCGGTCAGCTGGTCCTCGCCCTTGTAGATCGGGACCATCACCACCTGGATCGGCGCGAGTTTCGGGGGCAGCACCAGCCCGTTGTTGTCCGAATGGGCCATGATGAGCGCGCCCATCAGACGGGTCGAAACGCCCCACGAGGTCGCCCACACATATTCGAGCTTGCCCTCCTTGTTGACGTACTGCACGTCGAACGCCTTGGCGAAGTTCTGTCCCAGGAAGTGCGACGTACCGCTCTGCAGGGCCTTGCCGTCCTGCATCAGCGCCTCGATCGTGAGCGTGTCCTCGGCGCCCGCGAAACGCTCGTTGGGCGACTTGTGGCCCACGACCACGGGCAGGGACATCCACTCCTCGGCGAATTTCCGGTAAACATGGATCATCTTCTCAGCCTCCTCGATGGCCTCCTCGCGCGTGGCGTGCGCCGTGTGGCCCTCCTGCCACAGGAATTCGGCCGTGCGCAGGAACAGGCGCGTGCGCATCTCCCAGCGCACGACGTTGGCCCACTGGTTGCAGAGGATCGGCAGGTCGCGGTAGGACTGAATCCAGTTCTTATAGGTGTTCCAGATGATCGTCTCCGAGGTCGGGCGCACGATCAGCTCCTCTTCGAGCCTGGCATCGGGATCGACCACGACGCCCTTGCCGTGAGGATCGTTTTTCAGGCGGTAGTGCGTCACCACGGCGCACTCCTTGGCGAATCCCTCGACATGGTGGGCCTCCTTCGAGAAGAACGACTTGGGGATGAAGAGCGGGAAATAGGCGTTCTGATGTCCCGTCTCCTTGAACATCTTGTCCAGTGCCGCCTGCATCTTCTCCCAGATGGCGTAGCCGTAGGGTTTGATGACCATACACCCGCGTACGGCCGAATTCTCGGCCAGCCCGGCCTTCACGACCAGTTCGTTGTACCACTGCGAATAGTTCTCGTCGGACTTCGTAAGGTCTTTCAGTTCCTTTGCCATATCTTTTCGGTTTTTACTTTTATTTCGGACTGCAAATATACAAAAAAATAAAGGTCCGCAGCAAAGACGGACCTTTATATTGATCGCATATATGCTTTCAGAATCGGAATCCGAACGTCAGCGCCACATTGTGACGGTCGATCTCGGTCTTGTAAACCCCGCTCGTGTGGATTTCATCGGGTTCGATACCGTCATTGTCGTACCGGTTGCCGTAGAAGAGCATGTAAGGGGTCGTCTTGTTCTGCGTATAGCAGTACGCGAGGTCGATGTAGGCGCGCCTGAAGCTGACGCCCAGTCCGGCCGTGTAATAATTCGTCCGGCAGACGGCCGGCGAAGAGAGGATGATGTCCGAATCCTTGAGCATCGAGCCGTTGAACCCGTAACCCGCCCGCACCGCGAGCATGGGCAGGGGCCGGATCTCGGCGCCGACCCGCAGGGTGTTCGACCCTTTGTAAAAGGTCTTGAAATTCTGCTTGAAATCGTAGACGGTCATGCCGGAGGGCTGTTCGGGCATGTCCTTCATCCGGATTCCGTTGTACCAGTCGCGCTCGTAATCGACCGACAGGACGGCGAACCGTCCGAAGGTATACGAGGCTCCGAACAGCAGGCGCGAAGGCGTCACGAAACACCACGAGTACTCGTTTTCGTCGCGCCACTCCGGGGAATACTGCTCCGAAGTGTATTCATGCGGCCGGAAATCGCTGTTCCCGGCATCCGTAGGCCCCAGCGAAACCGTCGCCATGGCGACCTGATAACGCCGGTTGAGGGAGTAATAGGTCGGAGAATGAAAAGCCACGCCCAGACGAAGCCCGGCAACGGGCCGGTACGTCAGGCCGAGTTTGAAATTCACGCCCGAACCGTCGACGATCGAGGTCTGCGTCATGCCCATCGACTGCATCACGCTGGCGAGCGGAACCCCGTTCGCATCTACCGCTGGAACTCCGGTTCCGTAGCCGTAGCCATAACCGTTGCCGCCGTCGTAGGAATAGGCTTCGCCGAAATAGAACTCTTTTTTCTGATAGATGCGCTGAATGCCCAGCGTAAATCCGAAATAGAGCTTGTTGTCGATATTCCCGCCCATCGCAATATCGAACTCGCCGGCCGACCCGGTGCTGCGCAGCGACATCCCGGCGTCGACGACCGCATTGTAGCCGATCTCGGCAGGATACCACGTTCCGTCCGCGCTCCTGTCGAGCAGGTAGGACTTATAACCCGCCACGCCGGTCCAGTACATCGGGTCGATGTCCCAGTTGGTGACGTTGCCGAAATGGGTGTTCTGCGTAATGACGCCGTCTTTGTTCACGCCGATATTCCCGGCCTCCAGCTGAACGGCCAGCGCATCGGCGATCGAGGAGTTGCC